>JANOSN010000450.1:0-5666 GCA_031415895.1 Polaromonas sp.
CAGGCCGGTATTCTAACCAACTGAACTACCACTCCTAAGATTGGACACAGCGTTTTACACGCAGCATTCAATCAATTTCAAGCCCTCTAACTTCTCAGTAAAAAAGTTAACTGGCGACCCCACGGGGATTCGAACCCCGGTACTTACCGTGAAAGGGTAATGTCCTAGGCCTCTAGACGATGGGGTCAGTAACCTATTTCGATACAAAAATGGTGGAGGTAAGCAGGATCGAACTGCTGACCTCTTGCATGCCATGCAAGCGCTCTCCCAGCTGAGCTATACCCCCTTGTTGCGTGTTGCCAAGCGAATGACAACATACTCCACCTGATCGGTATCGAGCCTTGAATTATAGCGTGAAAATTAGGGTGTTTGCAACCGCACTAGGGCTAATTGTCTACCGCACAGCTCCAAAACCGAGTCCAGTGACGGGGTTTGCGCCTTGCCCATCAGCAAAACCCGCACAGGCATAGCCAGCTGGGGCATTTTCAGGCCAGTGGCGGCCAAAGTTTCTTTGATAGCGACTGCCAAGCTGGCTTTGTCCCACGCGCAGGTTTTAAGCTTATCAGCCAACAAGGCAACAGCGGGGCGGGATGCTTCGGTCACATACTGGGAGTATTCTTCTGCATTACGCTGCGGTGTGGTGTAGAAAGCGGCGGCCCACACGGCCAAGGCTGCAGTAGTGTCGCAGCGGTCTTTAAACAAAGCACAAATACGCGGCAAGCGCTCGTCGGTGGTAATAGGCGCGGCCAGTTTGACGCCACCATCGTTCGCCTCGGTGGTATGTGTGAGCAACTGAGTTTGCACCAGCGCGGCCAACCGCTCATCACTGGCCAGCTTCATGTAATGCGAGTTCACCCAATTGAGCTTGGCAGCGTCCCACTGCGCGGGACTTTTGGCTAGGTGTGTACCGTCAAACCACTGCGTTAACTGGTCGCGACCAAACAGCTCGTCGTCACCATGGCTCCAGCCTAGGCGTGACAAATAATTCATCATCGCTTCAGGCAAATAACCTGCATCTCGGTACTGCGTCACGCTGACTGCGCCGTGGCGCTTAGACAGCTTTTCACCGTCGGGGCCCAGGATCATGGGCACGTGGCCGTACTGAGGCAGTTGCGCGCCCAAGGCTTTCAAAATATTAATTTGGCGCGGCGTGTTATTGACATGGTCATCACCGCGAATGACGTGGGTGATGCGCATGTCCAGGTCGTCCACCACGACGCAAAAGTTATACGTAGGCGTGCCTACAGTTTCACCTTTTGCCGCCGCATCAGCCGATACCGGGCGGGCAATGATTAAATCGTCCAGCTCTTTGTTGCTGATGGTGATGCTGCCTTTGACGGTGTCATCCCACGTCACATCGCCGTCTACTGGGTTGGCAAAGCGCACTACGGGTTGCACACCTGCAGGCGGCACAGGCAGCCCCTTGCCCGGTGCAGGCCGCCAACGGCCGTCGTAGCGGGGCTTGTCACCGCGCGCTTTTTGCGCTTCGCGCATGGCGTCTAGCTCAGCAGGCGAGGTATAGCAGTGGTAGGCCGTCCCGTCTTTTAGCATCTGCGCAATCACCTCGCGGTAGCGGTCCATGCGCTGCATTTGGTAGAACGGGCCTTCGTCGTAGTTCAGCTCTAGCCATTGCATGGCCTCGATGATTTGGTCGACTGCAGCTTGGGTAGAGCGAGCCTCGTCGGTGTCTTCAATACGCAAAATAAACTGCGCGTCATTACCCAGTGCTTTGTGGTGCTGCGCAAACGCCCAGCAAAATAATGCGGTGCGTGCGGTGCCCAAATGTAGAAAGCCCGTGGGGGAAGGCGCAATGCGGGTGCGGATAATGGCCATACTTAAAAGAGTGTTGATTACTATTAATTTGATAGCTGCTTGAGCAGTAAATACTTGGACTACTAGCAGTTTTTATGGGTAAAAGACTTAAAAACTAGCCCAAAGTGTCAAACCCACGATTCAAGTCGTTTTGCAAATCGCCTATGTGCTCTAAGCCCACAGCTAAGCGCACCATGCCTTGCGTTATGCCCGCAGCCAAACGCTGAGCCTCGGTCAAACGGCCATGCGATGTGCTGGCGGGCTGGGTGATGATGGTTTTGACATCGCCCAAGTTGGCAGTGACTGACATCAAGCGTGTGCTGTCAATCACATGGTGTGAGTTTTTGCGCAACTGCTCTGGCGAGTTGCCTTTCACCTCAAAGCTCAGCACTGCGCCGCCCAGGCCCGTGCCATTGGCGTTTTGCTGGCGCATGGCCAGCGCATGCTGTGGATGGCTTGCAAGGCCTGGGTAATAGACGCGCTGCACAGCGGGGTGCGCCTCTAGCCACGTGGCCATCTGCAGAGCACGCGCGCTTTGCGCCTCCATGCGGATGCCCAGTGTCTCCATGCCTTTAAGCACCACCCATGCGTTAAACGGCGACAGGCTCATGCCCGCGCTGCGCATGACGGGGATAAATTTTTCTTTAATGAGCTGCTCGTTGCCGCACAGCGCACCGGCTATCACGCGGCCCTGCCCATCCAAGTATTTAGTGCCCGAGTGGATGATGATGTCTGCACCAAACAGCACCGGTTTTTGCAGCGCGGGCGAACAAAAACAATTGTCCACGGCCAGCAGCACGCCCGCGTTGTGCGCAATGTCAGCCAGCGCTTGTATGTCGCACACCTCGGTCAGAGGATTGGTGGGCGTCTCGGCAATCAGCAGCTTGGTGTTGGGGCGCATGGCGGCCTTCCACTCGGCCACGTCAGTTTGACTGACAAAGCTAGACTCCACACCAAACTTGGCAAACTCGGTGCCGATCAATTTGATGGTGCTGCCAAACACTGAGCGCGAGCACAGTACATGATCACCCGCCTTAAGCAGGCCCATGCACAACAGCAAAATAGCACTCATGCCGCTGCTGGTGCCAATGCAGCTTTCGGTACCCTCAAGCGCGGCTAAGCGCTTTTCCATTGCAGTGACTGTGGGGTTGGTAAACCGGCTGTACACATAGCCGTCTTCTTCGCCTGCAAAACGGCGCGCGGCAGTCTCAGAGTCAGGCTGGGTGAAGCTGGAGCTCAAATACAGCGCCTCAGAGTTTTCGCCATACTGCGACTTGTCTACCGACATGCGCACGGCCAGCGTGTCCAGGTGCAAGCCTTCGGGTAACGGTTTTGGGTCGTGGAGCTTCATTTTTTATTTAATACGTTCAAAATTTAGAGCACATCGCCTAGTGTGGTGCGATGTGTTAATAGATTAGTTTTATGCGGTTTTATGATGGTAGCACTTTTGCAAAACTAGATAAGCGGTTACCAACATTTTCAGGGGCATTGCCAGTAGATTCGTTTAACATCTCTAGAATGGATTGCATGTTTTCTCGATTTGTACAATGCGTGCTGTTTTGCATAGTGTTTTCTAGTGCCGCAGCAGCCCAAGCGCCTAGCCCATGCCGTGTGGCTGGTTTTAGCACCCAGGTCGAATGCGGCATGGTGCAACGCGCGTTAGACCCAGCACAGCCTCAGGGCGTCAAAATTGAGGTGCAATATGTAGTGGTCCCAGCGCTGGCGCGTCGCAAATTACCTGACCCCGTGTTCTTTTTAGCTGGCGGCCCTGGCCAAAGCGCCATCGGTATAGCCCCCATGCTCACCAAGCAAATGCGCCGCCTGAACAACCGGCGAGATTTAATATTTGTTGATCAACGCGGCACGGGGCGTTCAGCGCCTTTAGTCTGTGAGGACGACCAGCGCAGCCCGCTGGCCCAGCAGCTAGACCCCGCACGGCGCAGCGCACTGGTGCGCCAATGCTTGGGCCAACTGCAAAAACTGCCTTATGGCGATTTGCGATTTTTTACCACCTATTTGGCTATGCAAGATATAGACGCAGTACGCTTGGCCCTGGGCGCACCACAGATTAATCTGATCGGCGGCTCCTACGGTACGCGCGCAGCGCTTGAATACACGCGCCAGTTTCCGCAACATGTGCGCCGCATGGTGATTGACGGTGTGGCCCCACCCGATGCTGCCCTGCCCGCCAGCGTATCGACTGACAGCCAAGCCGCGTTCAATGCTTTGCTGGCCGCGTGCGAACAAGATGCCAGCTGCCAAAAATCCTACCCCAAGCTGCGTGCCGACTGGGCTGCATTGCTGGAACAAATGCCCCAGCCCATCAGCCTGGCGCACCCACTGACCGGCGCTGCAGAGCGCTTCACACTCACGCGCGAGATGGTGCTGGCCAGCGTGCGCGGGCCGCTGTATTCGCCCGCTTTAACCTCAGCGCTACCGTATGCCATCACTCAAGCTGCGCAGGGCCGCTACGAAGCGCTAATGGGGCTGAGTGGGGCCTTGGCTAGCAATAAAGCCGACCGCATGGCGATAGGCATGCACTTTTCAGTGATATGCGCCGAAGACATGTCCCGCCTAGCTGCGTCAACCGATAAGCCGGGGGCAGATTTTGGTGCTGAATTTGGCCAGCTGTATACAGAGACTTGTGCCTACTGGCCGCGCGGCACAGTGCCAGAGGCTTTTTATAGTTTGACCAGCAGCCGTGCGCCTGCACTGGTGCTTAGCGGCGGGCTAGACCCCGTCACCCCTGTGCGCCACGGTGCTCGTATTGCCAAGGCGCTGGGCAGCAAAGCACAGCATGTAGTGGTGCCTAATGCGGGGCACGGTGTCATCACGCTGGACTGCATGAGCGATGTGCTGTTTCGCTTTATCGACACCGAGGACGATGCGCAGGCTACGGCGATAGACGCTGGTTGCGTTAAAACTATTCCTAGGCCCACTGCGTTCATGCCTGTCAATAACGCACCGCCAGTTGCGCCACTGAATTAGCCATAGTTAACCCCATGATCCATATCGAGCATTTGGCGCGTTCGTTTGCCGCAGCACCCGCACAGAAAAACGCCAGCTTTGGCGCAAGGTTAAAGTCATTTAATTTCAAGCGTGCGCCGCGCACACTGGTACACGCCGTGCGCGATGCCAATGTAGTTGCGCCTAACGGCCACATCACTGGCCTGCTCGGCCCCAACGGCGCAGGCAAAACCACCACTCTGCGCATGTTGGCCGGGCTGATCACGCCCGAAGCTGGCCGCATGACAGTGGACGATATTGATGTGGCCACCCAACCGCAGGCCGCAGTGGCCCGCATGGGCCTGCTTAGCGATGCACGCGGCCTGTACCCGCGCTTGACCGCACGCGAGAATATTGTGTATTTTGGCCAACTGCATGGTATGGAGCGTGAAGCTGCTCAGGCCCGCGCCGACGTGCTAGCCCACATGCTAGACATGCGCCCGCTGCTAGAGCGCCGCACCGAAGGCTTTAGCCAAGGCGAACGCATGAAAACCGCACTGGCCCGCGCGCTGGTGCACGACCCCGCCAACATCGTGCTAGACGAGCCCACCAACGGACTAGATGTACTGGCCACGCGCGCGTTGCGCGAGTCGCTGCGTTTTTTAAGCACACCAGCAGGCGGCAGCAAATGCATTATTTTTTCAACCCACATCATGCAAGAGGTGCAGCGCTTGTGCGATAGCGTGGTCATCATGTCTCACGGGCGCACAGTAGCCAGTGGCACGGTGGACGAGTTGTGCGAGCGCACGCAAGAGTCTGATTTTGAAGAAGTGTTTGTCAAACTGGCCTTTGCAGCTGATGTGAAGTTGGCAGCATGAACCTGCTTCATCGAGTTTGGGCAGTGTTTT
>JANOSN010000451.1:0-1708 GCA_031415895.1 Polaromonas sp.
CCTTAATTGCCCTGAAAATACTGGCATCGCACAAGGAAAAGACATGAGTATTGCAAATATCGACCATTTCATCAACGGCCACACTGCAGCCAGCGCAGCGGGCGCCGCTGGCAGGCACCAGCCGGTAACCAACCCCGCCACGGGCGCCATCACAGGCCGCGTCGCTTTGGCCTCAAGCGTTGATGTAGACGCCGCCGTAGCCGCAGCGCAAGCCGCCTTCCCAGCCTGGGCTGATGCACCACCGCTCAAACGCGCCCGCGTGATGTTCAAGTTTTTAGAGCTGCTCAATTTGCACAAAGACGACCTGGCCCGCATGATCACCGCCGAACACGGCAAGGTGTTTACCGACGCGCAAGGCGAGGTCACACGTGGTATTGATATTGTCGAATTTGCCACTGGCATACCGCAGCTACACAAAGGCGACTACACCGAGCAGGTTAGCACGGGCATCGACAACTGGACCATGCGCCAGCCGCTGGGCGTGGTGGCGGGCATAACACCATTTAACTTCCCAGTCATGGTGCCGATGTGGATGTTTCCGGTGGCTATAGCTGCGGGCAACACGTTTATTTTGAAGCCTAGCCCGATTGACCCAAGCCCAGCGCTGTTCATGGCCGAGCTGCTCAAAAAAGCTGGCTTGCCTGATGGCGTGTTTAACGTAGTGCAAGGCGACAAAGAAGCCGTTGACGCGCTGCTGGTGCACCCTGATGTGAAAGCGATTAGCTTTGTCGGCTCTACACCCATTGCCAACTACATTTACGAAACTGGCGCGCACCACGGCAAGCGTGTGCAAGCTTTGGGCGGCGCAAAAAACCACATGGTCGTGATGCCCGATGCCGACCTGGACCAATCAGTCGACGCATTGATTGGCGCGGCCTACGGCTCGGCAGGCGAGCGTTGCATGGCCATTAGCGTGGCGGTGCTGGTGGGCGATACGGCTGACAAAATCATGCCTAAACTCATCGAGCGCACCAAAGCGTTGAAGGTGAAGAATGGTACCCACCTTGACGCAGAAATGGGCCCGATTGTGACCAAGGCAGCGTTTGACCGCATCACCGGTTATATCGGTGTAGGCGAGGCGCAAGGCGCAGACTTACTGGTCGATGGCCGCCGTTTTGACCAAACCGAAAAAGGCTGCGAGCAAGGCTACTGGCTAGGTGGCAGCTTGTTTGACAACGTCTCACCCGACATGCGCATTTACAAAGAAGAAATTTTTGGCCCCGTGCTGGCCTGCGTGCGCGTGAAAGACTTGGCCGCCGCCATAGAGCTGGTCAACGCCCACGAGTTTGGCAATGGCGTGGCCTGCTTCACACGCGATGGCAACGTAGCACGCGAATTTAGCCGCCGCATTCAGGTGGGCATGGTGGGCATTAACGTGCCCATCCCAGTGCCCATGGCTTGGCACGGTTTTGGTGGTTGGAAGAAATCGCTGTTTGGCGACATGCATGCCTACGGCGAAGAAGGTGTGCGCTTTTACACCAAACAAAAATCCATCATGCAGCGCTGGCCCGAGAGCATTGGCAAGGGTGCTGAGTTTGCGATGCCGACGTCTAAGTAGATGGCCCCCACGCTTGTCACTGCGTGTTCTGCACTGCTTTTTTCTAGCCCAAGTTTTGTACGGGAGCGGGCCGGCGGTGTACTCAGCTGCGCGGCTGTCCCCCGTGCCGGCCTAGGGCCAGCGACTCCTCCTTTATGCCGCTACGCTGAG
>JANOSN010000452.1:0-2129 GCA_031415895.1 Polaromonas sp.
AAGGTGTCCCAAGTGAACAAGGCTGCAATATCAACGTACTGTGCATGCCCACGGTATTGATAGCTCATTTCTTGAGCAGTCATCCTTGCGCCGTCGCGAAACAGGTAGGTCACCATCCAGTCGATAGCAGCCAAGTCGCGCGTAGGACGTTGGCGGTTGAGCTTTTCGCCCAAACCCAAAGAGTTAGCAAATGCATTGTCCATGGTTTGGCCACTTGCAATGTTGTTGACGGCTACAGAAACCAAGTTAACGATAGACTCTGGCTCTGTGTATTCGCTCCACATACTGACTTGGAGTGAATGCCCGAGTTCATGAAAATCGATGAAAGCAAACTGTTCTATGCCCTGGTTAGGGTCGCCGCCATAATGCATAAAATTTGGACCCGTTCTTAAATACCAGACGTCTTCATTACCCTGTCTGCCGCTGTCATAGGTATGTCTGTAGTAGTCGGTGCTGATCGGGTAACCAGGTGCGGCAAAGCCATCGTGCTGCGGGTAGGCATCAATTTGTTTAAACATTTTGACATTGCCGTTGACAAGTGGCTGACCATGCACACTGTGAATAGCGTCCATTCGCTTATCCCACTCAGCCATCAACACGTCGGGGTTCTTATAGCTAAAAATAAAGCTGGTGGGTACCTGCAACATGAATTTATCGGTCTCAAAATCTGCCATTGGCCCCGGGTTTTTACGCTGAATTTCCCACTCGGCTGAAGTCGTTTTGCGGTGGCTGGTGTTAGAGAAAAAGGGCGACGCGACAACGTTTTTAAAACTTACATCAACAACGCCTGAGGTACTACCTATGGGCACAATGATGTAAATGCTGCCTCCGAAAGGATTGTAAATTTCGGTGGTGGCGCTTGTGATGGGAAACTCTGCATGCATGAGATAGGGCCTGTAAACGTGGTCCACAGCGGACTTATCGCTGGTATGAGCGCCCACTAATATCTTCGCGCCACTGTTTACCAAACTGGTGGGCACTGTGACTTGCCCCACATCACCAGGCGCAAGAAAGTAGCCTGTTGGTCTTCTTGCATTTTCGTTGGCATATCTGGGGGCAACGCCAGCAAGCTTTGGTACTGAAGCGTTGATTTTTACGCTGCCACTGGTTGGTTTCGCATTATTTTTAACCATGCCTGGGAAAGCATTAGAGGTTAAAAACTTTTTGCCCTTGAGGAAATCCTCATACTTTTTATAAACGACTGGTTTGGAATAAACGTCTTCAAAAATAGCTTGCACTAACGCAAATATGGCGCGATCTATTGAATGCTTGTCAATGTTTGCGTCGCTAGTGGCAGAGTCGCGAACGGGCACGTTTTCAAAACCGTCCCTTGTTTCAGAGTTTTCAGTAAACAGAGGTTTGCGTTTCAAGTCATACAGGTCAATGAGTTTGAAGGCTTCATTAAGCGCTGTTTCGCTACCGGCCAACTCAGCCATGGTAGTCGCCATCAAGGTGTGCTGTTCGCGGATATCAAATGGTGATAATGACCCAGTCCCGTTGAGATGGTTCGTTAGTTTGGCCAGTGCTGCTAAAAACACAGTGCTGTTGTCGCCGTCTGCTGGGCTCTTTTTGCAGTAAGCCAGCCGTACACCGCCAAACGCGTAACTGTCGAGCGTGTCCCTGGTGAACGCTTCGCGTTTCAATACCAAATCGGCCGTCTGGTTAAACAAGTACACAAACCTGTGGGTTTTTCTACCGTTGCCGAAGGCGATGTCAGTTTTAACTCCGCCCAATTTCAGGGTGTCATTTTCTTGCAGTTGTGTGGTGCTGCCTACATTGGTGCAAGGCGTGTACCCGAGAATGCCAAATTTAGCGTCTTCATAGGCCGGGGTGCTGCACGTAGCGGTAGCTGTTGGTGCCGCCGCTAATGTGCCGTTGGTACATAAGAAAGCCGCTGAGCCGGTAGCGAGACTAGTAACATCAGTTACAGCAGCATTGGTGCCAGAAGCTACCGCCGCTGCAAAAGTGGCGTTGCAGGTGTTGCCTGCCACCTTCCAACTGACAACAGCCGGTGCACAAGCTGCGGCAGGTATGGGTGCGGGTGCTGTTACACAGGTAGCCGCAGGCGCTGCCAGTGGGCTACTGGCCAGTGTGCCTTTGGTGCATGCGAAAAATGCTGAACCTGTGGT
>JANOSN010000453.1:0-1109 GCA_031415895.1 Polaromonas sp.
CAGGGGTTAGCTCGGTCAACGGGTGCCATGTGGATTCGCGGCCTTGCATTTGCTCTATCTTGGCTACATAGCCCATCTCGTTCATGCTGGACAGGCTAAGCGCTAGGCCGCCTTCGCCTGCGCGGCCGGTGCGGCCTATGCGGTGGATGTGCACTTCGGCGTCGGGCGTCACGTCAACGTTGATCACGGCGTTCAAATTTGCAATGTCCAGCCCGCGCGCTGCCACGTCGGTGGCCACCAGCACGCTGCAGCTGCGGTTGGCAAACTGCACCAGCACTTGGTCGCGCTCGCGTTGCTCTAGTTCGCCGTACAGTGCTAAGGCTTGGTAGCCTTGGCCTTGCAGCACGGCCAGCAGGTCGCGGCACTGCTGCTTGGTGTTGCAAAAAGCTAATGTGCTCTCGGGCCTGAAGTGCGCTAGCAGTTGGCCCACGGCGTGCAGGCGCTCGTTGCTTTTGACTTCATACCAGCGCTGCTCGATTTGGTTGCCTGCGTGTTGCAGTTCCACCTTGACGGTTTGCGGGTCGCGCATAAATTGTTGACTCAGCTTGGCAATGCCTTCGGGGTAGGTGGCACTGAACAATAAAGTTTGGCGCTCTTTGGGGCATTTTTTAGCGACGACGACGATGTCATCAAAAAAGCCCATGTCCAGCATGCGGTCAGCTTCGTCTAGCACCAAGGTGTTCAGGGCCGATATATCTAGGCTGCCGCGCTCTAGGTGGTCCATCACGCGGCCGGGCGTGCCCACCACGATGTGCGCGCCTTGCTCTAGGCTGGCCGTCTGCCCGCGCAGGGGCACGCCGCCGCACAGCGTGACCACTTTAATGTTGGACGTGGCGCGGGCTAGGCGGCGCACCTCAGTGCTCACTTGGTCAGCCAGCTCGCGGGTAGGGCACAGCACCAAGGCTTGCACGGCAAAGCGGCGTGCATTCAGATTTGACAGCAGTGTTAGCGCAAATGCAGCGGTTTTGCCGCTGCCGGTTTTAGCCTGGGCGATGATGTCTTTGCCTGCCAGCGCCAGCGGCAAGCTGGCCGCCTGGATGGCGGTCATGGCCGTGTAGCCCAGCTGGGTGAGGTTGTCTACCGTCTCCGGGGTGAGGGGCAGTTGGTCG
>JANOSN010000454.1:0-3462 GCA_031415895.1 Polaromonas sp.
AAAACGTTACCGTCTAGCTTGTAAGGCAACTTGGGGGCTTTAAAACCAGCCAAATACGCAGTCAGCGCATCCACATCTTGCGCGCCACCCAAGCGGTTGGTGCCTTTTTTCAAGGTGCTGTAACCATCGCCACCATCGGCCATAAAATTGTTCACGGTGATGCGGTAGGTTTTGCTTGGGTTTTGCACTACACCGGCTGTAGTCACTAAAGTTTCAGTGACTAATGCGGTAGAGGTTCCAGACGTAATCGTGACGTTGCTGATACGTGCACCGCAGGCTTTGGATCCATCCCATGAGTATTTGAATCCTGCCGATGGAATGGAGATTCGCGTGCGGTCAACGGCTTGCCCCAAGCAACCTGCAAACTGCTCTTCCAGGAAATCTTTAATGTCTTGGGTATTGAGGGACAAAGTCACCAAACTATTACCAAACGGTTGAACCGTAAAGGCCTCTTTGTAAGTCACGTTGCCGTCGCCTTCACCCACAGTGCTGGAGGCGAATAAAAAGCCAGGGTCACGCACGCCACCACCGTTTTGAAAAGCTACAACTGCCCCGCCAAAACTGGCTGGCTGGGTGGCCGCTAATTGGGCATCGGCAATCAAATTACCGGCGGGTCGGTTGCAAGCCGCATCGGCTGGGGTGTTTTTCAGGTCAGCGCTGATGCCGCCCAAGACAACGTTCGCAATGGGTGCGACCAAACCGTTGTAACCCGCGATGATGTTGGTCACCGTGGTAATAGCCGCAATGCTGGGGTTGTTGCGCACCACCAAACGGTTGGTGGCCACCGCTGCGGTCACGTCTTTGGTGGACGGGTCAATCGTGAGGTCAATATCGGTGAGCAATCGGCCTTGCGCGTTGGCGCTGGTCACTAAAATAGTGCGCCCGGTGGCGTTGGGTAGCTTGCAGTTATAGGCTTGGTGGCTGTGACCACTGACAACCAAGTCCACAGCGTTGTCCAGCTGCTTGACAATGCCAGCAATCGCCGAACCCGCCAGATTGCCTTCGCAACCGTTGATATCGCCTGCGCTACCGGTCTGTGCGCCGCCTTCATGGACCAACACCACAATCGATTCAATCCCTTGGGCGCGCAGCTCAGGAATCAAGGCGTTAACTGTTTCGGCCTCTGATTTAAATTCTAGCCCTGCCACGCCAGTGGGCGTGACGATGCTGGGTGTGGCTTTCAAAGTCATGCCTATAAAAGCCACTTTGACGTTGTTGAAAGTTTTAACCCCGTAGGCGGGCAATAAGGTTTTGCCAGTGGACGTTTGCACGACGTTGGCAGACAGCCATTTGAACTTGGCACCTTCAAACGGCACGGGGGTGCCCACAGTGGCACCTTTGCAGCTATTGGGGTCTTGTACGCCTGCAGTAATTTTGCAGCCACCGTTTTGCAAGCGCAACAATTCAGCGCTGCCTTTATCAAACTCATGGTTGCCTACAGCGTTGAACTCCAGGCCAATACGGTTAAGTGTTTCAATGGCGGGCTCATCAAAAAACAATGAAGATACCAGAGGCGTAGCGCCGATAAAGTCACCAGCGCCCACCACAACGTTCAAGGGATTTTTCTTCTTTAAATCAGCCACATGGGCTGCCAGAAAATCTGCTCCGCCCACGGGTGGACGGTCTGCGGCCAGCACCGCTGTGGTGGTGCCAAAGGTACCAGGAGATTCCAGGTTACCGTGGTAGTCGTTGAACCCAATGACTTTGACAGTGAACGGAGTATTGACAACGGGCGGTGGCGTAGTCGGCGTAGTAGCCGGGGCGTCATCCGATCCTGAGCACGCATACAAGGTAGCCAGAGATAAGGCCAGTGCGCAAAGTTTTAGTTTCATCTGTGTCATCCTGATCCAGTTTGCCGTAGTGAAATGATCTACAGGCCAAGCGTAAACTTGGCCGGTGACAAACACGTGACAGCCTGACAGTGCAGGACCGAAACACTAAAATGCTATTAATTTCATAGCTGCTTGAGCAGTAAATACTTGGACTACAAGCGTATTTGACTGGTAAAAGTGCTTAAAGCGTAGACTTAAAACGTAGACTTAAAACGTAGCATCGCCAAAATTGGCATTGGCATCGGCGCACCAAATGCTGATGCCGTCCAGTTTGTCGATGTCGCCAGCGGCGAGGGTGACGCGCAGGGTTTGGCCGGTGAAGACCGTACCTTTGAGGTTGGGGCCTATCGGAAAGCCTGCGCGGTAGTTACCTGCCAGGCCGCCGTAGACGAACACTTTGGACAAGCCCAGGCCGTCATAGTTGAAGTTGGTAATTTCGATGGTGCAGCTGTCGATGATTTTGACTTGACCGCTGACCAAATGGCTGCGGGTGGACAGCGTGGCAGTTTTGCCCACTTTTGGGTTGGCTACTACAGTGCAACTGGGTGCGTTGCTTGCTGAAGGTGGTGGAGATGCAACAGGTGCAGCAGGTGCAGCATCCGACCCGCCGCCGCAGGCTGACAAAGCCAGTGCGGTGGTGGCAGTAAACAAGCTGACGATGGCAGCGCGGCGATGGATAGTCATAGCGGGTCTCCAGAAATGGTGGATTGTTGCGACAGAAGCTATCAGTCTGCACAGCCCCGCAAAACCTTACGCATCCTTTCATTCACTATAAATTTCATAGCTGCCTGAGCAGTAAATACTTGGACTACAGCACTATTTAGCCACTAAAATAGTGCCATGAAAGCACTTAACATCTACGCTGGGCCTACAGCGCTTGCGCATCTGCGCGCACACGGCTTGCAGCCGCAGGATGTGCGTACCATCCCCGCTGCTGCGGGCGGGCCCAAGGGTTTGATCTTGGGGCCGCTGGACCGTTTTATCTTTGGTGATTGGCTGGCGCGCAGTGCGCAGCCGGTGGATTTGGTGGGCGCCAGCATTGGCGCGTGGCGCATGGCTACGGCGTGTTTAAACGATTCGGTGGCAGCTTTTCAGCGCCTGGAACACGACTACATTCACCAAGACTACGATGTGGAGGAAGGCCGCAATTACCCAAGGCCTGCCGAGATCAGCGCCAAGTTTGGGCAGTCGCTGGTGGAGTTTTATGGCGGGCGGGTAGGCCAAGTGCTACACCACCCACGGTGCAAGCTGCACATCATCACCTCACGTGGCCGACACATGCTGCGCACTGAAAATAAGCTGGCCACGCCGCTAGGCTATGCAGGGGCATTTTTTACCAACGCCGTGCGCCGCAAAGCCATGGGCGCGTGGCTGGAGCGGGTAGTGTTTTCTGCGCCATCGTCTACACCATCGTCTAAAGCTGTAGGCGCTGAGTTTGCACCGCTGCCCAGCCCGTTACCATTTGGCACGCAAGACTACCGCACGCGGCAAGTGCATTTAACGCACGATAACTTTAACCCCGCGTTGCAAGCCAGCTGCTCCATACCCTTTGTGCTGCAGGCTGTGCACGACATAGCAGGCGCGCCGCGCGGTGCGTATTGGGACGGCGGCATTACCGACTACCACTTGC
>JANOSN010000455.1:0-9887 GCA_031415895.1 Polaromonas sp.
AGCAGCACATCAACCCCACCGAGGCAGTGCAAGTACACAAAGACCTGCAAGCCAAGCGCAGCGTGGGTGTGCACTGGGGCACGTTTGAGCTAACCGACGAGCCACTAGACCAGCCGCCCAAAGACCTGGCCGCCGCACGCACTGCGCAGGGTGTGGCAGACGATGAATTTTTTCTGCTGGCGATTGGCCAAACCCGTAAACTGCCTGCGCGCAGCAAGTAACTTGACACCTCAGTTACTATTAATTTCATAGCTGCTTGAGCAATAAATACTTGGACTATCGGCCTATTTAGCTCTTAAAATCATATTTACCATGCACCCTGACCTACCCGCCTACCCCTGCTATTTAAACGGTGCCTACACCCCGCTGAACGAGGCCAAAGTCAGCGTGCTAGACCGTGGCTTTATCTTTGGCGATGGCGTGTACGAGGTGCTGCCCGTCTATGCGGGTCATGCCTTCAGGTTTGAGCAACACATGGTGCGCCTAGAGCGCAGCTTGCGCGAGATGCGCATACCCAACCCGCATACACAAGAGGCTTGGCATCAAATTGCTATGCAATTAGTAGCTGCTCAAGCAGTAGATACTTGGACTACTGGCAGTTTTGATGCACAAAACGCTACTCACAAGGCACCCGGCGACTATTTTGTGTATTTTCAAGTCACCCGAGGCGTGGCCCTGCGCGAACACCCCATGCCCCCAGGCATCACGCCCACCGTGTTTGGCATGTGCAGCGTGCTCAAGCCCGCCAGCGCGCTGCAGCGTGCACAGGGCGTGGCCTGCGTCACAGCTGATGACTTCCGCTGGCAAAAAGCCCACCTCAAGTCCACCAGCTTGCTAGGCTCGGTGTTTGCACGGCAAATCAGCGTCGACGCAGATGCCAGTGAGACGGTGATGTTCAGAGGCAATTTTTTAAGCGAGGCCGCGCACAGCAATGTATGGGTGGTCAAAAACAACACCCTCTACGGCCCACCTAAAGACAACTTGGTGCTCGAGGGCATTCGCTATGGCTTGATAGACGAGTTGTGTCAAGCCAGCGGCATTGGCTTTAGCCTGCGGGCGATCACTCGCGAGGAAGTGCTCACTTGCGACGAGCTTTTATTGTCATCTGCCACCAAAGAAATACTGCCCGTTACTAAGCTAGATGGCCAAGCCATTGGCCATGGCATGCCAGGTCCGGTGTACCAAAAACTGTACGCGGCTTATCAAGCTGCCATAGCTGCATCTACAGCCAAAGCGACCCCAGCTGCGCCTGCAACACAAGCGGCTTAACGACACTGCATCTGGATCACTTACCCAATATCGCACTCGCCATGGACATCCCCAAAGAACAATCCCTCATCGAATACCCCAGCCAATTCCCCATCAAAGTCATGGGGCAAAAAGTTGACGGGCTGGTGCACGCCCTGACCCACATCGCGCACCAGTTTGACCCCACCTTCGACGCCACCACCGTCGAGCTGCGCGAGAGCAGCGGCGGCAAATACCTGGGCGTCACGCTCACCATCACCGCCACATCACGTGAGCAGCTAGACGAGATTTACCGTACTTTGAGCACGCATCCGATGGTGAAAGTGGTGCTGTAGCCGCTGAAAACCAGAGTTTTATGAAAATTCTTGGGCCTTTTTTTCATAAAAGTCTAAACCGTTATGTCTTATGAAAGCTTTTATCGTGAAGTCGAACGATAAAAAAATCAATCGCACCCTGCAAAAGAATATAATCATCCATCCCAAGGGTGTATAAAATTGCTAACAAATTTTTTAAACGCTAAAGACAAAGCGTTTTTTGAAGATCCAAAGAAAATCACCAAAGCCTTTGGCCCCATGGTGGCCAAGAAGCTTCAAAACCGATTGGATGACTTAGATGCAGCCCAAACGATGCAAGACATGCGCCACACCCCAGGCCATTGGGAAGAGCTCAAACATGATCGGCTTGGGCAGTTTTCAGCGCAACTTCACGGCGGTTATCGGTTAATTGTGAAATCACAAAAACACCCGCCGCCCACCAAACCCGATGGCGGCCTCGACTGGCGCGCCATCGACAGCCTTTTTATGATTGAGATTGTGGACTACCATGAATGACACCACCCTGCGCTACCAGCCTGCCGTTGTCTCACCACCAGGCGCCACACTGGTTGAACTGATAGAAGAACGCGGCATTACACAAACAGAGCTAGCCCGCCGCATGGGCCGCCCTTTAAATGCCGTCAACGAAGTTATCTTAGGTAATAAAGAGATTACCGAAGACACCGCCCTAGAGCTAGAGCGCGTGCTGGGCACGCCAGCGCACTTTTGGCTAGCACGCGAGTCCCGCTACCGCGAACATCTAGCGCGCCAGCGTGACGCAGGCCGCGCAACTAATCGATTGGAATGGTTGGACACTCTGCCCCTTAAGCATCTGCAAGCGCTGGGCAGGCTGCCAGCAGGCAGGTTGACCGCTGCGTTCAAAACCCAGCTAATTGAACTTGCGTTGCAGTTTTTTGGTGTTGCCTCTCCCGAGGGCTGGCAAGAGCAATACGGCCGTGTGCAAGCCGCCTTTCGCCGTGCCAACCCAACCAAACAAACAGACAATGCAGCCATCACCGCATGGCTTCGCTTAGGCGAAATTGAAGCTGCCAAAGCCGACCTGCCTGCCTTCAATGCAGACACATTGCAATCCCAATTGCCTGCCATGCGGGCGCTCAGCATGCAAAACGCCAGCGCTATCAGTAACGGATTAAAAGACCGTTGCGCGCAGGCTGGCGTACTGTTGCTGCTGGTACCCGCTATGCCTGGCACCCATGTGAGCGGGGTAGCCCGCTGGCTGGGTGAACGCCCGGTTATTCAGCTGTCTTTGCTGCACAAATGGAACGATATTTTTTGGTTTAGCTTTTTCCATGAGGTGGCGCACATCCTCAAGCACCCTAAAAAGGCCGTGTTTTTAGACGATGCCAGCGCTGGTGACACCGTGCAAACCAAAGAAGAACAAGAGGCCAACCAATTTGCAGCCCATGTACTGATAAGCCCCACTGACCGCAAGCAGTTGTCCATCCTTGATTTGAAATATGCCAGTGTTCGCGCATTTGCCCACCGTATTGGCGTGCACCCTGGCATCGTGGTGGGTGCCTTGCAACATGAAGGCTTAGTAGGTTATGGACACCCGCTTAACAAATTGCGTGACCGCTACGAAATCAAGGCCAGCTAATTAACATGCCCACACTCGACTGGCTCAACCGCGCCGACGCCTTCACCACCGCTGCCAAAGTGCCCTACCGGCTGCTGGAATCCATCTCTAGCCATGGCGATGCGCGCACCCTGCCCCGCGCGCAAGACAACCTGCTGATCCAAGGCGACAACCTAGAAGCCCTGAAAGCCCTACTGCCCTTTTACCGAGGCCAGGTTAAATGCATTTTTATTGACCCGCCCTACAACACCAAAAGTGCGTTTGAACATTACGACGACAACCTGGAGCACGCCCAATGGCTGTCCATGATGCTGCCGCGCCTACAGCTGTTGCGTGAGCTGCTGCGCGAAGACGGCAGTATTTGGGTGACGATTGACGACAACGAGGGGCATTACCTGAAGGTGATGATGGATGAGGTGTTTGGGCGGGGGAATTTTGTGGCGAATCTTGCTTGGCACAAACGTGTTAGCCCTGCTAATGATGCCCACTACTTCAGTAACGACCACGATCAAATACTGGTTTATGCAAAAGCTAAAGTTAAATGGATACCTAATAAGCTTCCACGAAGCGGCGCTCAGCAGAAGTACTACACAAATCCAGACAACGACCCACGTGGGCCTTGGAATTCAGCCGCATACACCTGCGCGAAAACTGCTGATGAGCGCCCAAATCTTTACTACCCATTAATTCACCCAAAAACAGGTGAAGAGATTTGGCCAAAACGTACGCGAGTATGGGCTTTTGGTCGTGAAACCCATGAAGAAAATCAACGGAAAAACATGATCTATTGGGGTGTCAACGATGGCGCTTCACTGCCAAGAATCAAGAAGTTTTTAGAAGGTTCAGGCGATGTAGTTCCTCGCTCAATTTGGCAACACGAAGATAGCGGACACAATCAAGAAGCAATGCTCGAAGGACTGATCTTATTTGCAGAAACACGTTTCGGAACGCCCAAACCCGAACGCCTGCTCCAACGCATCCTCCATGTCGCAACCAACGAAAATGACCTAATTCTCGACAGCTTCCTAGGCTCCGGCACCACCGCTGCGGTCGCCCACAAGATGGGTCGCCGCTGGATCGGCATCGAGATGGGCGAACACGCTGCTACACATTGCCTGCCGCGTCTGCAAAAGGTGTTGGACGGTGAGCAAGGCGGTATCAGCAAAGCCGTTAGTTGGCAAGGCGGTGGCGGCTTTCGCTTTATGCGTCTGGGCGAGCCAGTGTTTGACCCACAGGGCCGTATCCACAGCGCGGTGCGCTTTGCCACGCTGGCAGCATTTGCATGGCAGCAAGAAACTGGCACAGCCTTCAGCCCTGCACAGGCCAAGCCGGGTACGCCTTATTTAGGTACCCACTATGTTTTTAATAGCTACTTGAGCAATGAATACTTGGACTTACCGCCTATTGCATTGGTAAATACGCCTTTACAACCTAGTGCTGGCGCTGCAGCAGATGAAGCAGCGGTAGATCTGTTCTCGCAGCCCCCAGAGGCTGCGCCCGCCATTGCAACTGCTAGCGCCGCATCGCTACACGTTCCCGAGGCAGACACTAGCATTCAAGCCAGCTCACAACAATCTACTGCCTACTACCTGCTATACAACGGCATCTTGGGCGATAAACGCCCCGCCAGCGGCAACGTGCTAACCCACGCTGTGCTGGACGCACTGCTGCAGCTACACGCCAGCACGCCCACCCCCGAGGCCCCGCTAGTAGTCTACGGCGAGGCCTGCCGCCTAGGCGAAGAGCGCCTGAAGCGCGCGAATGTGACGTTTAAACATATTCCGTATGACGTGAAGGCGCGGTGATGTGTGATGGAAGAAAACGTCCTGCCGACAAACGGCCCATGTCACAGTAACGGCATGAACTCTAAAATTCACTCCTTCAATCAAAGCATGGCCACAAACAACAACATGACTGCGACTCAGCTACAAACGTGGCTTCGCGGGCAATACCCAGTGGAAAATGAACGCCATGAGTGGAAGGGCTGGCAAAATTTGCGTAAGCATGTGTCTGCTTCTGCGGGTGATGATGTGCTCTCCTATGCGAGCGCACTAGCCAATATGGATGGCGGTACTTTGGTCGTAGGCGTAGAAGATAAGACGCTTCGAATTACGGGTATCAAAGAGTTAGGTGACTTCACACCTGAAAATTTAGCACAACGTTTAGCGGGTAATTGCACACATCTTCCTACCGAGGGTTTGCGCGTTGAAGTGTTGACTGCTAGCGACACGGGGCAACTGGTATGGCTTATTCATATCCCTCGCCATGCGCCACGGCAACCTGTTATTAGCCATCGACAAGCATGGCAGCGAATTGGTGATAGCTTGGAAGAGATGCGCCCAGCAAGGCATGAGGCTATTTTGCGCGAACACTTAGCTGGCCAAGACTGGAGCGCGGGCCTAGTGCCCAGCGCTAGCCTAGCTGATCTTGACCATGATGCGATAGCTAAAGCGCGTGATAAGTTTGCAGCCAAGAACCAGCAGGAACGCTGGGCTGCAGACATTGCTGGCTGGACTACGCAAGAGTTTTTAGACCGTGCCAAGATTACTTTGCATGGGCAGATAACGCGTACCGCCCTGCTGTTGCTGGGACTGCCACAGAGTGTAGGCTTGCTGTCTGGCAGCGTTGCCGAGATTACCTGGAAGGTGCCCGACGAGCGGATAGCCAAACATTTTGGTCCACCATTTATTTTGACGACATCTGAAGTAGGGCAGCACATTCGCAATCCGAATATCAAGTTGTTTCCAGCCACTGAGCTGCTGGCGATCGAGCTGCCTCGCTACGACGTAAAAGTCATATTGGAAGGTTTACACAACTGTTTGGCGCACCAAGACTATGAACGCACTGGACGCGTGATAGTGCTTGAGACTACGGGTCGACTGCAGTTAACTAATCTTGGCGGCTTTGTCGATGGCAAGCCTGAAGACTACTACTTGGGTGAACGTACGCCCAGTTTGTATCGCAACCAGTGGCTTGCATTAGCTATGTACAACGTAGGCATGATCGACAAGAGCGGCTATGGTATACGTGATATGGTGACCATCCAACGCAAGCGCTATCTGCCGCTGCCTGACTATGAGGGCAGTACACCAGGGGAGACGGTGTTTAACATTTATGGTCAGCAAATTGACGAGAACTACAGTCGCATGCTGATGGAGCGCGCGGATTTACCGCTGGAGCAAGTGGTGTGGCTAGACCGAGTACAGAAGAAACATCGGCTTGCCGACGATCAAACCGCAATTTTGCGCAGGGCTAAATTGATTGAAGGGCGCAAACCAAACGTCTTTGTTTCGGCGCATATTGCTGATGCAACTAATACGCGTACTGAATACACCCGCAATAAGGGGCTGGATGACCATTATTACAAGACGCTTATCTTGCAGCATATTCGGCAGTTTAAGTTGGTATCCGCCCAAGACTTGCGCTTGCTGCTGATCGATAAGTTGCCTGATTCATTGAGCCTAGAGCAAAAACAAGTCAAAATTAAAAACCTGCTGGCGACGTTGCGTACAACGGGGCTTGGTGGGGAAAAAATCAGCGCAACAGGTGCTGGCAAGAGTACGCGTTGGGGGCTGCTTAAAATATAAGCATTCGGATAATGGTTTTAAATTCTTCTTATTAATCCGATAAATTATCCGATAAAAAATAATTTATTCATGAAAATCAATGACTTACGCCGGATAGCACGGCTTAAATTATTCCGCATTCAACCAACTTCGCGAAATAAATGACCATCCTCACCCTCAAATCCTACCAACTAGCCGCGCTGGATACGCTGCGCGACTTTGCTCGCGCTGCCCAAATCAAGGGCGCTGCAATGGCATTTGGCACGCAGGTGGGGCGGCCTTACAGCCCTGGGCCGTTTGGCGAGGTGCCTTGTGTGTGCCTGCGCATCCCCACGGGCGGCGGCAAAACGCTACTGGCAGCGCACGCGGTGCCGCTATTGGCCAAAGAATGGCGGTTCACCGATGCACCAGTGGCCGTCTGGCTGGTGCCCAGCGACACGATCCGCAGCCAAACGCTCAAAGCGTTGCAAACGCTAGGGCATCCATACCGCGAGGCTTTAGAGGCAGCGTATGGCACAGGCTTGCAGGTATGCGCGCTAGAAGAGGTGGCGCAGATTGCACCGATCGACTGGGGCCGCAAAGCCGTGGTGGTGGTGGCTACCATTCAAAGCTTTCGCATTGAAGATGCGGATAAGCGCAATGTGTATAGCTTTTCAGAAAATTTTGAGAGGCACTTTAAAGGCGCACCAGAGGCTGACTTACAGCGTCTGCATGGCTTGCCCGATGCCGTGGTGTCAGCGGAGGAGGCTGCCAAAGATGGCAAAGAGATTTTAAAAAGCTTCGTAGGCCAGCCACGCTGGAGCTTGGCCAACTGGCTGGCGCTGCAAGAGCCGATATTGATTGTGGACGAGGCGCACAACACCAAGACGGACAAAAGCTTTACCGCGCTTAAGCGGCTTAACCCCAGCCTGATTTTGGAGCTAACGGCGACACCCGTAGCCAGCCAGACCAATGTTTTGTACCACGTGAGCGCGCAAGAGCTAGCGGCTGAAAGCATGATCAAGCTGCCAATTGCACTGGCCGAGCATCCGCAGGGCTGGCAGCAGGCAGTATTTGCAGCGGTACAAACCCAGCGGGCGCTAGAGGCTGAGGCTTTGAAGGACGAAGCTGCGAGCAACGGCTATGTGCGGCCGATGGTGCTGTTTCAAGCGCAGAACGCGAACGACGAGGTACCGCCTGAGGCGCTGCGCAAGTATTTGCAAGATGAGCTGCATATCGAGCCTAGCTATATCGTTGTGGCTACTGGCGACACACGGGAGCTGGACGGGCTGGATGTGCAGTCGCGCAGTTGCCCAGTGCGCTTTGTCATCACGGTGCAGGCGCTGCGTGAGGGCTGGGACTGCCCGTTTGCGTATATTTTGTGTTCTTTGCAAAGGTTATCTAGTGCTACAGCGGTAGAGCAACTGTTGGGCCGTGTGCTGCGCATGCCATACGCCACGCCGCGTGGCCGCGCTGCGCTGAACCGGGCGTATGCACATGTGTGTGAAACGGAGTTTTCTAGCGCGGCGCATGCGCTAGCTGACCGTCTCATCAACAATATGGGGTTTGAGGCGTTGGACGTGGCGTCGATGCTAGTGCAGCAGTCTAATTTGCCATTATTTGATGATAATCAGCCTGCAGTCCAAGTATCTATTGCTCAAGTAGCTACTAATTTTGAAGCAATACCTGTTTCGTCTGAGATCACCGCCATGCCTGGCGTGCAGGTGAAAACCATTGCCGGGGAGCCCCAAGTGGTGGTGACAGGGCATATCAGCGACGAGCTTGAAAGCGTGCTGCTGAGCGCCGTGCGTGGGGCAAAGAAACAAGAGCAGGTGCGCGACAAAGTAGCACAGCACAATGCCTTAGTGGCAGCCGTGGCCGCACCTTCTGCACGCGGTGCAACGTTTGCGCCCTTGCCCACTTTAGGCTACCGCTCCACACCCCAAGGCCAGCTGTGGCCGCTGGAGCGAGAGGCCGTGCTAGAGATGGTGGAGCTAGACTTGCTGTCGCCTGCTGCGCTAGATTTGCCAGGTTTTGAGGTGGTGGAGCAGTCCAACACGTTTGAAATCACGCTGAACAACGAGCGTATTGTGATGCGCGCCGCAGATGCCAGCCAAATTGCATTTGACTACGGCTCTAGCACCATTACTGCAGATGACTTGGTGCGCTGGCTAGACCAGTCGCTTTTTCAAAAACTGCCTGAATTTACCCAAAACCAACGCAGGGCGTGGTTTGCAGCCGTGGTGAGCAAGCTACTCAATGAAAAAGGTTTGCCACTGGTTACCTTAGCCAAAACACGTTTCAAGTTGGCACAAGATTTAGAGCACAAGGCTGCCGAGTTGCGCGAACATGCAGCCAAGGTGCAGTTCAAGCAACTGGTATTGGAGCAGGCTTGGCTGATTGAGCCCGATTGGTCACGCCCGCACTTGTTTGAGCCGGGGCGCTACCCAGCGCCAGTGGGGTCGCGTTATGCGGGTCGATATCAATTTACAAAGCATTTTTATCCAGTGTTGGCAGACTTGAAGGACGCAGGACAAGAGTTTTTGTGCGCACAGTTGATTGATAGCCACCCGAAAGTAAAGCACTGGGTGCGCAACTTAGATACCGTACCGTGCGGCTTTTGGCTGCCGACGTCAAAATGGCGATTCTTTCCAGATTTTGTTGCTGAATTGATTGATGGGCGGATTGCTGTAGTCGAATTCAAAGGCGCACACTTGGTCAACAATCCTGAAGAGATAGAGAAAAAAGAGGTGGGACTGCTATGGGCCAAAGGTAGCCAAGGCAAGGCAGTGTTTGACTGGGCACTGATGGAGCAAAATGGATTGAGTTTGTCTCAACAACTAGACAGACTGTTTGCATGACCATCGACACCCGCTTTTTGCGTGATCTGAACCATCATGCCGTTGAGCTTTTCGGCCCGCGCATTCGCTTGCGCCAAAATATCGGCCTGTTGTTTTTCCAAATCTGCGCGGCGTTTTTCGAACTCAGCCAAATTTTCCGGCGTCGCGCGCTTTGCCTTACCGTTCGGCACGAGAAAATTGCGAGCGTAACCATTTTTGACCTTGACCACATCACCAAGCTGACCGAGGTTTACCACTTTTTCTAAAAGAATAATTTGCATATTCGCTCCTTAGTGCAAATCGGTGTATGGCAGCAAGGCGAGGAAACGCGCGCGCTTGATCG
>JANOSN010000456.1:0-3856 GCA_031415895.1 Polaromonas sp.
TGCATCACTTGCCTAACTGGGCTACCTGCCCATGCGCAGCTAACCCAGGTTCGCACCATAGAAGGCGTTACTGAATACGCCCTGCCCAATGGCCTGCAGGTGCTGCTGGTGCCCGACGCTAGCAAGCCGGTGGCCACCGTCAATATCACTTACCGCGTAGGCTCGCGCCACGAGAGCACAGGCGAGACTGGCTCTGCCCACCTGCTAGAGCACAAGCTGTTCAAAGCCAGCGGCAAGGTGACCAACGCCATGCAAGACATGCAAAGCCTGGGCATGCGCTGGAACGGCACTACCAGTTTTGACCGCACCAATTATTTTGCGCATTTTTTAACTAACGACGACAAAGCCACTGAACGCATGGACTACATGCTGGGTTGGCTAGCGGGCATGATGACCCAAGCCAAATTTACCCGCGCTGACCTGGACAGCGAGATGACCGTGGTGCGAAACGAGTTTGAACGTGCCGAGAACGAGCCCAGCCGCGTGCTGGGCGACCGTATGCGCGCAGCGGCCTTTAGCTACCACGGCTACCGCCACAGCGTGCTAGGTGCCAAAAGCGATATTGAAAACATACCGCTAGATGCGCTGTACGCTTTTTACCGCAAGCACTACCGCCCCGATAACGCTACGCTCATCATTGCAGGCCGCTTTGACGAGGCTGCGGTGAAAGCCAAAATCACTACTGAGTTTGGCTTTATAGCCAAGCCTGCTGCACCCTTGCCTATTACCTACAGCATTGACCCAGTGCAAGATGGCGAACGCACTGTGGTGTTGCGCCGAACGGGTGGCTTGGCCAGCACCGCCGTGCTGTACCGCATGCCCGCAGGCGGCACACAGCAGGGCTTGGCCGCGCGCGTGCTGGCTGAGGCACTGCAACAACCCAACGGGCCACTTACACGCGGCCTGGTGAACCAGCGCTTGGCAGTGACTGAATGGGCCTACTACGCCGCCACGCGCGAGCCAGGTTTTTTAATGGCGGGCATAGGTCTACCCGAAAAAGTCGACGGTAGCAGCGACGATGACTACCGCATCAAGGCCATCAGCTCAGCAGCTGCCTTGGCCAAGGTAGTAGAAATTTACCAACCCAGCGATGCTGAGGTCAACACCGCGCGCAATGCTCTGCTGGCCAGAGTGCGCGCCCTGCTGCGCGATGCCGAGTCCACAGGCCAAGCCCTGAGCGAAATGGTGGCACTGGGCGACTGGCAACAGCTGTTTTACCAACGCGATGCACTGGAAACCTTAAGCGCCGACGAGGTACGCCAATTAGCCCGCAACTACTTGGTAGCCAACAACCGTACCTCAGGCACCTATCTGCCCTACCCCGCGTTAACCGAGGTCGCCGCACCTGCTGCTGTTACGCTGCGCGCACCTGCGCTAGGCATACCTAATGCTACACAATTTGTAGCTGCCCGAGCAATAAATACTTGGACTACAGCCAATATTAGCTCCCAAAATAGCAATATAACCAGCACACTAAGCCCTGTTGTTAAAGCCGACAGCTTTGACATCACGCCCGCCGTGCTAGCCCAGCGCACCGAGCGTGCGCAACTGACTGTGGCCGGTGTACCAGGCCTGAAGCTGGCCGTGCTGCCGCGTGCCACCAAAGGCGACAGGGTCACCGGCGCGCTGCGCCTGCGCTGGGGCACAGCAGACTCAGTCAAAGGCTCGGGTGCTATTGCGCCCATGCTGGCGGTGCTGCTGATGGAAGACAACGCCCGGCTAGGTGGCACCACGCTGCGAGAAAAGTTGCAAGCGTTGGACGCGCAATTTAACTTAACCAGTTTTCCTGGGTTTTTAAACGTTAGCTTAGAGTTTCCAGCAGCCAACACCACCGCCGTGCTAGAGCACCTGAACTACGTGCTGCGTGCACCCAAATTTAACGCCCAAAGCTTTGAGCGCAATCAGCGCGCGATGCTGGCCACTATGCAAAACCTCAAGTCCAGCACCGTAGGCTTAGCCGGTAATGCGCTGGACCGCAGCTACCGCCCCAAAAGTATGTACAACAACGGCGACCCGCGCGAGGCACGCAGCTTTGATGAGTCTGAAGCTTTGATACGCCAAGCCAAGGTGGATGACGTAAAAGCCTACTGGGAGCGTTTTGGCTCAGCCCAAGTAGGCGAGCTGGTACTGATGGGGCCGGTGGCCTTAAGCGCTGTGCAAAGCCAGCTACAAACCCTCTGGGGCGACTGGGCCAGCGCTGAGCCACACACGCCGTGGACTACCGCCTACACCGCCCCCGAGGGCGAGGCATCAGTCAACCTGCCGCTAGCCGAGAAGGCCAATGCCAACTACGCAGCGCGCATCGCTATCAAGCTTAATGAAGCGGATGCAGATTTTCCAGCGCTGTTTACCGCCGTGCAGTTGCTAAGCCAGCAAGGCCTGCGCCAGCGCGTGCGTGTGAAAGAAGGCCTAAGCTACGGTGTAGAAGCCAGCTTAAATGTGCCCACTGAAAAAAGTACCGACGCAACCATTGCTATAGGTGCCAGCTTTGCGCCTGCTAACCTGGCCAAGCTGCGCAGCACCATACGCGAGGTGCTGCTAGAGGCGCGCACCAATGGCTATAACGCATTAGAAGTAAGTTTTGCTAAATCAGCCATCTTGAGCCGCCGCAGTGAGCTGCGCAACCAGCCGGCTAACACGGTGAGCGGCATCGCGATTAATATGCGCTACGACCGCCCCCTAGACTATGCGGCCACCTTTGATAAAGCCTACGAGGCATTAGACACAGCAACGGTCAATGCGGCTTTGAGAAAATACCTTGAGGTAGAGCGTTTGCGGGATGTGGCGGTGGGCAGCTTTTAGGCGCTGCAAGCTTATGTGGCCGCAGCGACGAGGCGCTGCAAGCTCAGGTAGCCGCAGCGACGAGGCGCTGCGTGTAGACATGCTTCGGTGCATCTAGCACCGCCTGCACACTGCCCTGCTCTACGATGTCGCCGTCTTTCATCACCATCACTTCATGCGCCATCGCGCGGATCACGTCTACGTCGTGGGTGATCAGCAAATAACTTAAACCGCGTTCCCGCTGCAGGCGCTGCAGCAGCGACAGCACTTGTTTTTGAATCGTCACATCTAGCGCGCTAGTGGGCTCGTCTAGCACCAAAATACTGGGTTGCACAATCAGCGCACGGGCTATCGCAATGCGCTGGCGCTGCCCGCCTGAGAACTCATGCGGGTAGCGCTGCAGCAAGCCCGGAAACTGCTCTTGCGTTAAACCCACTTCTTGCAATGTTTGCAGCACCCGCTCTTGGCGCTGCGCTGCGCTCAAATCACTTGCATGCACGCGCAGACCCTCGCCCACAATCTCTTCCACCGTCATGCGCGGCGACAGTGATGAGAACGGGTCTTGAAACACCACCTGAATGCTTTTGCGCAAGCCTTGTGCAAAATTCACTTTTGCTATGTTTTGCATAGCTGCTTGAGCAGTAGATACATGGACTGTAGGGCTAAATGATTGGTAAAAGACCTCTCCAGATGCTTTGGTAAGCCCCAGCATAGCCAAGGCCAGCGTAGATTTGCCAGAACCTGATTCGCCAATCACACCCAGTGTTTGCCCTGCGTTTAACCCAAACGTGGCCTGCTTAACTGCGACAAACTCTGCCTTGCTAAACCAGCCCTTCATGCCAGGCTTAGGTATAGCGTAGCCCACGCGCAGATTATTGGCGGCTAACACCGTGTCATTGCCGATGGCAAGAATATCCGTTTGGACTGAGCTTGTCGAAGTCTTCTCACCCCCTTCGGCGAGCTCAGGTCGAACAGGGGCTTCCACGACGTCGCGCACGGGTTTACTGGCCAATAGCTTTTGCGTATACGCATGCTGCGGGTTGGCAAACACTTGGGCTACGGTACCGTGCTCAAC
>JANOSN010000457.1:0-6160 GCA_031415895.1 Polaromonas sp.
AGTTGGCTACAGTTTAGGGAGCCTTCTTTAAGCTGCCCAGGGCCGCGAAGGCATTGGGCTTTTGTGTCAGCGCAGCCTTGAAATCCTCGTCAGTGGACGCTAACTTCACTTCGGTGGGGCAGACCTCGTGCTTGGGCATCAAGGGAAGCTCTAGCAGCAGCTCGTCTTCTAGCAGCTCGCGCAGATCAAACTGCTTGGACAGCACCAGCAAGTCTTCGTCGCATTGCTCGTCCTCTAGCTCGGCGGTGGCTTCGTCGGCCACCAGACGGTAGCGGTTATCAAACTCCACTGGCATCAGCACTTGGCCTAGGCAGCGCTGGCATGTCATGGGCAGCTGGGCGCGCAGCTGCAGGTGCAGCCAGTGCTGGGGCTTGCCGCCTGCGGGCTGCATCACCTCGCCGCGTACTGCCCAGCCCACATTTAACTCAGGCCAATCAAGGGTGTTGCCGTGCAAATCAGAACCTAGGCGCAGGTAATGGCGCAGCGGGTCGTCGCCCTTCAGGCTTGCACTTTCTAAAGTGAAAGCGCGCAGGTCTAGCTTCATTTGGGGCAAAGCGTTATCTTGGGGTTTCGTAGCCATGGGCTTAAGTGTAAGAGAATCAAGACTACTGCATTGTTACCATTTTTATATTTGATGCTGCCCATGCCCGCTACGCCCTGTCGCTCTTTGGTTCTTGGTTCTACCTCGCGTTACCGGCGCGAGCTGCTGGGCCGCTTGGCTGTGCCGTTTGAGGTAGCCGCACCGGGTGTAGACGAAACCCCCTTGCCCGGTGAAGCGCCGCTGGCCTTAGCCCAGCGGCTGGCACTGGCCAAGGCACATGCCGTGGCGGCTAAATTTCCGCACGCCGTGGTGATTGGGTCTGACCAAGTGGCTGACCTGCACGGCGAGCCTTTGGGCAAGCCCGGCACGCACGAGCGCGCAGTGGCGCAGCTGCGGCGCATGCGTGGGCAGACTGTGATTTTTCAAACTGCATTAGCCGTTGTGTGCCATGCGACAGGCTTTGTGCAGCAAGACGTGGCACAGGTGAACGTACTGTTTCGTGACCTGAGCGACGATGAAATAGAAAACTATTTACGCGCTGAGCAGCCCTATGACTGTGCAGGCAGTGCGAAAAGCGAAGGGCTGGGTATTGCACTGCTTGAGCGTATTGACAACGATGACCCTACCGCGCTGATAGGCCTGCCGCTGATTCGCACAGCGCGCATGATTCGGGCTGCGGGGGTGCGGTTGTTGTGATTTCAATACAGGAAATTTTTGAACGCAGAAGACGCGAAGGTTTCGCGAAGGGTGCAGAAAAGAAAATGCAAAATGAATACCAAAATTAAGATTTCACCCGTAAAGAACTTCAACGCATAGATTTAAATCTCATAATTTTTATTTTTTATTTTTTATTTTTTATTTTTTATTTTTTTATCTTCTTTTGCGTTCTCTGCGAAACCTTCGCGCCCTCTGCGTTCAAAATTCCCCTCCCCTCCCCACTCTTAGACCTCAGCCCAAACAAAGACCATGACAAAAGGCACTCTTTACCTAGTCCCAGCCCCCTTAGATTTTGGCTGCGAAACTCTAGCGCCTATCACTGACGTGATGCCCATGGGCACGCTGCAAGTGGCTGCACGTTTAACCCACTGGATTGGGGAGAATGCCAAAACCACCCGAGCAGTGCTAAAGCGTGTAGGTGAGGTGCTGCCGTTAGCCGCACCAATACAGCAGCACACCATCACCGAGCTACCGCGCCAGGTGCATAAAAAGGGTGACCATGCTGCAAACAACAAACAAGCTTTCGATGCCAAGCCATTGCTGCAAGCGGCACTGCAGGGCCACGACATGGGATTGATCAGCGAGGCTGGCATGCCTGCGGTGGCCGACCCTGGTAGCTCGGTAGTGCGCGCAGCGCATGCGCTAGGCATCACCGTGGTGCCACTCACAGGCCCTTGTTCACTGCTACTGGCCTTGACTGCAAGTGGGCTGAACGGACAAAATTTTGCCTTCGTAGGCTACTTGCCTATCGACAGCGCAGCGCGCAACCAGCGCATCAAAGAGCTGGAAGTTCTGGCGCTTAAAACTGCGCAAACGCAGTTGTTTATCGAAGTGCCGCACCGTAACGCTGCGCTGCTGCAAGCGTTGATTACTACGTTGCAAACCACCACCCGATTGAGCGTATCTAGCGGCATCACGCTGGGCAGCGCCAGCACGCGCAGTAGCACGGTAGCCGAGTGGATTAAAACAGCTAAAAATTCTGCACACAGCAATCAAACTGCGTCTGACTTACCCACCGTATTTGCCATCGGCGTTGCCGCATGAGACTGATTAATAAATACAACGTACTATTAATTTCATAGCTGATTGAGCAATGAATACTTGGACTACAAGCACTTTTGATTGGTAAACAGCCTTCAAGCACGTTTTAGAACCAATTGCGCGATACTGTCAAGCTGCAAGGTATTATTGAGCCGCCAATTCTCGTATCCACTGCGGTAAAGCCACCGCTTTTTGCAGCGGAAAGTTCACCCAAATCGTCGTCGCCCCACCCGCTGCGCAAATCACCCCAGGTGCGTCAGCGCGCTCCATCGTGCCCCAGGTTTCAAATGTGGTGCGGCCCGGGTCGCTGGTGTACATCTTCATCAGCACATCGCCGGGGTACACCAACTGTTGGTAAAAATTACAAAACGCATTCACAATCACCGGCCCCTCGCCTTGCGGGTCAGGAATGCAGCCAATCTTGTGCATCCAGTCGATGCGAATGGTCTCTAGATACCGAAAATACGTACCGTTGTTCAAATGGCCCATTGCGTCCATATCGCCCCAGCGGATTGGAATGTGCATTTCGTACACGAGTTTTTTATTTTCGGGGATTTCAATTTTCATAACTACAATTTACCTGTGCGCACGAATGCTGGCAAGAATACCGGCGATAAACAATAGACAAGCGGTTAACTGCAACATGGTAGGCCCATGGCCATCCCAAATAAATGAATACACCAGTGCAAAAATTGTCTCACTCACAATCAGCTGGCCACACAAACTGGCTGACAGGCGCTGGCTAGCAATGTTCCACAGGTAAGTAGCCACCCAAGCCGAGCCTATACCAGTTGCTACACAAAGTATAGCTGCCAGAGCAATAGATTCTTGGACTATCAGCACTTTTGCATCACTTCCCGCTACTGTCCACAGCACTAAAGCACCCAAGCCTGTAGCCACCCCAAGCCAGTTAGCCCAGGTGGTGGCGTTCACCTCGGGATGCTTTTTAAGCCACGCAGCATTGAGCAGCCCAAACGCTGTCCAAAACACCATGGAAACCACAGCAAACGCTACGCCACGCCAGAAGTGCGCACCTGCTGATACAGCCGAGTCACCCGCAACTGCTGAACCGTGCGACGATTGCATCATCAACCCTAAACCTAGCAAGGTCAGCACCAAGCCCGGTATCAAAGCTGCCCAGCGCAGGCCTGCAGGCTTGCCCAATAGCATCATCCAAATGGGAATCGTACCGATGATGAGGCTTGGCACTTCAGTGCCAGCATCGCGTATGGCGTAGACCAGCAGCAGGTAGTAGCCGGTAAATCCCAGCACGCTCATGCCCAGCGCAGCCCGTGCCTGGAGTAGCGTGGGCAATGCAGCCTTGCGCCACAACAGCATGACTACCACCGACAGCGCGCCATACGACACAAACCGACCCGCTGTAAAGTCCACCGCTGTAAAACCGCTGACTATGCGGGGCGCTACAAACACCAAGCCCCACAGCGCGCCAGCGGCCAGGCCAGCCAAAATACCGGTTAGCAAATTACACCTCTAGCCCTAAACTGCAGGCGCACTTACACACCAAACCCATCATCAGCCGCTATGACAGCGCCGTTAACAAAATGGCTCTGGTCGCTGCACAGCATGACCAGCAGCGCGTCTAAGTCTTCAGGCTTGCCAATCCGTTTGCGCGGCAGCATTTGCACCAGCTTTTGACCCTGCTCAGTTTGCCAATGGTGGTGGTTGATCTCGGTGTCGATGTAGCCTGGGCAAATAGCGTTGACGTTGATGCCATACTTGCCCCACTCCACAGCCATCGCTTTGGTCATGTGGATGACGGCGGCTTTGCTCATGCAGTACACGCCGATTTGCGGCAGCACCTTCAGCCCCGCCATCGACGCGATGTTGACTATGCGCCCGCCCGTAAACGTGCCCGGTGCTGTGCCCTTAGCGCGCGCCAGCATGCGCTTGCCCACCTCTTGTGCGACAAAAAACGCGCCTTTGGTGTTGGTGTTGAAGACAAAGTCGTAGTCTTCTTCTTTCACATCTTGGATGCGCTGGGTGGTAGACACGCCAGAGTTGTTGACCAAAATGTCGATGCTGCCCATCTCGGTTTCAGCGTGGGCCACCGCAGCTTTGATGCTGGCGGTGTCGGTCACATCCAGCTGCACGGCGTGGGCGTCGCCGCCTTCGGCTTCAATTTCAGCGCACAGGTCTTTGAGTTTGTCGACCCGGCGGCTAGCCAACACAACGGCCGCGCCTGCTTTGGCCAAGGTTTTGGCAAACTGCGCGCCTAAACCGCTAGATGCGCCGGTAACTAAGGCGACGCGGCCAGATAGATCAATTTCGTATGCCATTTAGAGAGAGCCCTTCAATTGTGATGCGTTAGTCCCCTGCGGCATGCCGCCAGAGCCCCTGCACAGCCTAAAATAGACTGCAGTCAAAGCATTATCTATCGAGCACACCATGACCCACGAAGAAATCTTAAAAACCTATGGCCCACGCGAAGCTATGGAATACGACGTTGTCATAGTTGGCGGCGGCCCCGGCGGTTTGGCCACCGCTATTCGCTTAAAGCAACTAGCCGCTAAAAACGGCACCGAGGTGTCGGTTGTGGTGCTAGAAAAAGGCTCTGAGCCCGGTGCACATATTTTGAGCGGCGCCATCATGGACCCACGCGCTATCACTGAGCTGTTTCCTAACTGGAAAGAACTCGACGCACCGCTGAACCAGCCAGTGACTGGTGATGCCATGGTTTTCTTAGGTGAAAAGTCCAGCTATCGCGTGCCCAATATGCTGTTACCCGAATGCTTTGAAAATCACGGTAACTATATCGTCAGCCTAGGTAACGTGACGCGCTGGCTAGGCCAACAAGCTGAAGCACTGGGGGTGGAAATTTTCCCGGGCTTTACAGCGGCCGAAATTTTGTATGACGAGAACAAATCGGTCAAAGGCGTAGCCACCGGCAACCTGGGCATCAGCAAAGAAGGCGAGCCTACGGCTGACTTCCAGCTAGGCATGGAACTGCACGGCAAGTACACCATTTTTGCTGAAGGATCGCGCGGCCATTTGGGCAAGCAGTTGATAGCTAAATACCAACTTGACGCAGGCAAAGATCCACAAAGCTACGGCCTGGGCATCAAAGAAGTGTGGGAGATTGACCCTGCCCGCCACACCCCCGGTTTTGTCATGCACACCGCTGGCTGGCCGATGGACAACAGCACCTATGGCGGCGCGTTTTTGTACCACATGGAAGACAACAAGGTCTCGCTAGGTTTTATCACCGGCCTAGACTACGCCAACCCTTATTTAAGCCCGTTTGAAGAGTTCCAGCGCTGGAAGCTGCACCCTAATATCCGTTGGTACTTAGAGGGCGATGAATCCAAAGGCATCAAACCCGGCAAGCGTTTGGGCTACGGTGCACGCGCTATCACTGCAGGTGGCTTGATGAGCTTGCCCAAAACCGTGTTCCCCGGTGGCGCACTGGTGGGCTGCGACGCAGGCTATCTCAACGTCAGCCGCATCAAGGGCAGCCACGCCGCCATCAAAACCGGCATGTTGGCCGCCGACGCTGCCTACGATGCGATTCAAGCAGGCCGCGCTGGCGACGAGCTGGCCGCCTACCCAGCAGCGTTTGAAAAGAGCTGGTTGTTTGACGAGTTGCACAAGTCACGCAACTTTAAAGCTTGGTTTAAAAAGGGCCTAATCCCCGCCACCATCATGAACGGTATCGAGCAGTTTGCGCTGCGCGGCCACATCCCCTGGACGCTGCACCGTGACAAGCCTGACCACGCCTATCTCAAACCTGCGCGCGAATGCCAAGAGATTAAATACCCCAAACCCGATGGCAAAATTACTTTTGACCGTTTGTCCAGCGTCTTCATTAGTAACACCAACCACGCTGAAAACCAACCTGCGCAC
>JANOSN010000458.1:0-4269 GCA_031415895.1 Polaromonas sp.
TTTGATTTTTAATTTTGTTTATTTCAATTTTGATAATTTCTAGTTTCTAGTTTCTAGTTTCTAGTTTCTAGTTTTTAGTTTTTAGTTTTTAGTTTTTAGTTTTTAGTTTGCGTTTAAAAATTTTTGTATTCCTTTCGCGTCCTTCGCGCAACCTTAGCGCCCTTCGCGTCCGGAAGTCCGCATTCAGGTATTCAGGTATTAGGTATTTAGGTAGTAATTTATGGAACCACAATTGAACCAAGAAGTGATGAACACTGCTGCTGCGCACGATGGCCCTATTGAGACGGATGCTGTCATTATTGGCGCGGGCCCTGTGGGTTTGTTTCAGGTGTTTGAGCTGGGCTTGCTAGAAGTTAAAGCCCATGTGATCGACAGCCTGGCCTACCCCGGTGGGCAGTGTATTGAGCTGTACCCCGACAAGCCGATCTACGATATTCCGGCTGTGCCTGTGTGCACTGGTAAAGAGCTGACTGACAGCTTGCTCAAGCAGATTGCGCCGTTTGGTGCTACCTTTCACTTTGGGCAAGAAGTCACCACGGTAGAAAAGCAAGATGATGGGCGCTTTTTTGTGCAGACCAACAAAGGCACTACCTTTTTGACGAAAACGATTTTTATCGCCGCCGGCGTAGGCGCGTTTCAGCCGCGTTTGCTCAAGGTCGATGGCCTAGAGGCTTACCAAGACACGCAGTTGCACTACCGCGTGCGCAACCCCGAGCAGTTCAAAGACAAAAACCTCGTTATCGTGGGCGGTGGTGACTCAGCACTAGACTGGGCGCTTAACTTTGCACAAGAAGGCCCCAACAAGGCTGAAAGTGTCATCTTGCTGCACCGCCGCGACGGCTTTAAAGCCGCGCCTGCCAGTGTGGCAAAAATGAAAGCCATGTGCGACGCACACGAGATGCAATTTACCGTAGGCCAGATCACCGACATCGAAGAAAAAGACGGCAAGCTCACTGGCATTAAAGTCACCGGTGGCGACGGCGTAACGCGCCTGATGCCGCTAGACATGCTGCTAGTCTTCTTCGGCCTGTCGCCCAAACTCGGGCCGATTGCCAACTGGAGCCTAGAGATTGAGCGCAAACAGCTGAAGGTAGATACCGAAAAATTCAGCACCAACACGCCAGGTATTTTTGCAGTGGGTGACATCAACACCTACCCCGGCAAAAAGAAGCTCATCCTGTCCGGCTTTCATGAATGCGCTTTAGCCGCCTTTGGCTCCATGCCCTTTATCTTTCCAGATAAAAAAGTGCATTTGCAGTACACCACCACATCACCCAAATTACACAAAGTGCTGGGTGTTGAATCGCCAGTGTTTGATTGATACTATCAATTTAATAGCTGTCTGATCAATGAATACTTGGACTATCGGCATATTTGATTGGTAAATAGGCTCTGTTGAGCACCAAAGATAAAGCCGTATACACCCTCGCAGGTGTATACGGCTTTTTTAGTAGTAGATGGGATTTAGGGCTACGGACTGGTAAGCCCTAATCCCTCCACTATCTAAAAGTATCTACTTAAAGATAATCGTGCTCGCCCTTAACGCAGGTGGTGTCGACGATGTTAGGTTGCTAAGAACATCGTCACTGCACACCTTCACGCTTCGGCCTACAGCGATGTCGGCAGCCGTACCTTTGACGAACTTGGCTCCCGTAGGATCAAAGGGTATCCCGTTACTGTACTGACCTATCGAGATGTTTTTGCCCACCTTAAACTGATTGGCAGATGTCACCTCAAAGATCTCAGCAGTTACCTCTACACGCCCAGTGCAGTTGTCTGCCCCAATAGGCGATACGGTGATGGTACCTGTGACCGTGGTGGTACCCGTAGTGCCGGGGATGGTGATGGTCACTGGCGGTATGGTCACTGTGCCTGTCATGGTGTTTGTCACTGTGCCAGTCATCGTACCTGTGACGGTACCTGTCATCGTGCCAGTCATGGTGCCAGTGGGTGTTGTGCCAGGGATGGTGGGCAGGTTGCCATCATCGTCGCACAAGATCGGGTTAGCAGACCAGGTGCCTTTGTCGCCGCCAGCTGGGCCGGTGAAGGTACCTGTGTATTTGCCTTTAGCATCGCTTTGGCCAGTGCCCAAAATCTTGTTGCCGCCATCTAAGTCAAAGGTGAGCGAGATCTTGCCGTCGGCTGTTAGCGTGCCGGTCACCGTCACGTCTGGCTTGGCAGTGTTGCCGCCGCCGGGTTTGATGACTTGCAGATCAGCTTGCAGTGTGGTGTTCAATGCTTTCAGGTCTGCGGTCAACTTGTCCTGCAGGGCATCAATTTGTTTGCCAAAGGTTTCCAAAATCAGTTTGACTTTGTCCTCAATAGCGCGGTACTGGGCTGCAGCATCAGGTGCGTTGATGGGCACGGCGCGCCAGGCAGTGCGCTGCACTTTAAGCAGAGCATCGGTGCTTTGCGACAGGGCAGACACAGCCATACGGAACTTTTCGTAGTCCACTTTAGATGCGTCATAAAACTTCTTTAAAGCCGCTTTGATTTTGGCTTTGTCCTCTGCGCTCAGGCCCGAGTCGTCCTCTTGCATCGCGCTGCGCTGCACCAACTTGCCGGTGACGGCAAAGTTTTTGCCACCATCGGTGCTTTTGGCGTTTAGCGTGAGCTTACCCTTAAGCTGGGTGTCTTTGCTAGGGCCTTCAGTGACTTTGGCGTCAAAGTTCAGGGCTGCCGTGCGCATGACTTGCATCGTGGCCGTGGTGGTAGTGCCCGTAGAGGTACTGGTGCTGGTGGCACTGCTGCTGACGCTGACCGAGGTGGCCTCGTCGGTAGACACTGATTGCACTGCAGGCGGCGCAGTGGTTGTGGCAGATGCCACTGCAGTGGGGTTGCCAGCCGCAGGCGTAGATGCCGCATCGTTGCTGCCGCCGCCGCCGCAAGCCGCTAAGCCTAGCGTGGCAGCCGCCAGCAGGGTGATACCCAGCCGCTGCGCCCAGCGCGGGGTGCCAGCGCTGGTAGGTCGTAATCGTGAAGGATCAAAAAACATAGGTAGCTCCTAAAAAAAGTAGGTGAGCCGCATTGTTGAAAGATCAGCCCTCAAACGACAAGGCTGCATTGGTTACCGCTGGTGAATTTACCCTTGGGCATGTGTCAAAGTTAGGCTGCGGTGCGCTGTGTAAACCGCATGTGTCAGCACGTAGCAATGTGCGTCAATCGCCTGTGGCAGTGGGGTAGAACGCAGTCAGTGTCGGGTACTAATGAACGTAGCCTATGAGTTGCGCTCATTACTTCGTTTCACAAAATCCACTAACCTTTACCTAGTGTGTGTAAAGTAGTGGTGTCAGTTGGCTACCAACCTATTGGCGCTAGATTCGCGTGCAATCAAACGTGGAACTGGCATGTCTAACTTAGGTTTTTTGCCAGATAGAAGCTCTAAGACGGCCAACGCAGCCAAGCGGCCCAGCTCTTGCGATGGATGGTGCACAGTAGACAACGGTGGGGTTGCATAGCTTGACATAGGCAGATCGTCAAACCCCACCAGAGAAATATCTTGCGGAACCCGCACACCTCTGCGGTACAAGCCCAAGGCAGCGCCATTGGCCATCTGATCGTTAGCGGCAAATATGGCGCTAAACCGCTGGCTACCATCAAGCAACAGATTCACGGCAGACAGGCCGCTACCTTCGTGGTATTGGCCGGTTACGGTCAGTGCTGGGTTATAGGCAATACCTGCAGACTCCAACGCAGACAAATAGCCTCTCATACGCTCGTCAGAGTCAGGATGCCCTGGGGCACCTGCGATAAACGCGATCTGCTTGTGCCCTAGCGCAATCAAATGCTCAGTTGCCAGCTTGCCGCCTTCAAAATTATCAAAATTAAGCGCAAATAGCCCAGGTGCTTTGAGTGTGCGCCCCGTCACCACCACGGGAAGCGCCTTGGCGCAGGTTTTCAAGGCCTGGTCACTCAGCCGCCCCGTCAACACAATAATGCCATCGACTCTGCGCGATCGCAGCACATCAATACAGCGCGCCTCTTTGCCTGCGTCCCAGTGCCCACTGACAAAAAGCGGGCTATATCCCGCAGGGTCTAATACGTCCTCAATGCCGCGAAGTGCAGCACCGTAAAACGGACTGTCAATGGCTTGCGTGACCACTCCAATACTGAAAGTGCGCCCGCCCGCCAAGCCGCGTGCTACCGGGTTAGGAACAAACCCCAGTTCGGTAATAGCTGCGTCCACAGCATTCTTTTTATCATCACTGACTGCAGCAGTGCCATTAAGGATACGAGACACAGTGCTGGGCGATACACCGGCGAGTTGCG
>JANOSN010000459.1:0-2426 GCA_031415895.1 Polaromonas sp.
GGTGGACGATGTGCGCAGGCTGCTCAACGCTGGTGCAGACAAAACCAGTTTTAACTCGGCAGCCATTGCCAACCCGCAGGTGATAGCCGATGCGTCGGCCAAGTATGGTGCGCAGTGCATTGTGGTGGCGATTGACGCTAAAAAGCGTAGCTTGGATGACGCCAAGCGCATTGATGCAGAAGGAAAAGCCGTGGGCGAGGGCTGGGATGTGTACAGCCACGGCGGCCGCACCAACACCGGGTTGGATGCCGTGCAATGGGCCGCCAAGATGGCGCAGATGGGCGCAGGCGAAATATTGCTCACCAGCATGGACCGCGCACCATACTTGGCCGACGCATCGGCTATCACCTGCGGGTTGGCAATGGCTGCCGAGTTAAAACTGGTTTTGTCTGCACCAGCGTTGAGCAGCCTGCGCACATCGTCCACCGTGCGCACCCCGCCGCCCACCGTCAGCGGGATAAACACTTTAGATGCCACAGCCTCAATGATCGGCAAAATCAAATCTCGCCCGTCGCTGGTGGCGGTAATGTCCAAAAACGTCAGCTCATCGGCCCCCTGCTCGTTGTAGCGCGCCGCAATCTCCACCGGGTCACCGGCGTCGCGCAGTTCTACAAAGTTAACGCCTTTGACCACGCGGCCACCGGTCACGTCTAGGCAGGGGATGATGCGTTTTGCGAGCATGATTTGACTTTTACAGTTAAATTGACAATAAAATTAATTATGACAGAATATAAACTAATGTCTAATTAAAACGAGGACTCACTATGGCTTCTCTTGCAATGTCTGAAAACGGGCGGATTTTAATACCCGTCGAATTACGCGAAAAACTAGGATTTAAACCCAAGTCGCCCATCTACGTCGAAATCAAAGACGGTAGTTTAATTTTGACCTCTGCCGCACAACGCAGCGCGCAGCGACGCGCTTATTTTGATAACTTATTCAAAGAACTTGGCGTAGACCCCAGCATCAGCTTGAGCAATGAGCTTATCGCAGATCGCCGTGCAGAAGCAGCCAAAGAATAAACCGAGATTTCAAACATGATGTATGTGATGGACGCATCCGCGCTGTTGGCGCTGATGCAAGGCGAGAAAGGCAGCAATGTGGTGGACCAGCTGATACAAGAGCAAGAATGCATCGCCAGCAGCGTCAATATGGCTGAAGTGGGCACCAAACTGATAGACAAAGGCCTCGCGCCTGCGCAGTTAACGCGAACGCTCAAAGAGCTCAATGTGCAGTCCATCGACTTTGATTTAGAACAAGCCACGCTGTGTGCCAGTTTGCGCTTAAGCACGAAGCATGTGGGCCTGTCACTGGGCGACCGCGCTTGTTTAGCGCTAACCCAGTTAGTCAAAGGCACGGCAGTGACGGGCGATTCGGCTTGGAGCGATGTGGCAGCGGCGGTAGACGTGAAGGTATTGATGATTCGGTGAACTCCAGGAAGTATGAAGTACTTGTCGTCATAGTGTACAATTGAGATGTACATAAAAGGCAAATTATGTCTATCTCCATCGCCCAATCTCGCCAGCAGCTATCCTCATTGATTGACGCAGCTCAAAGCACGCCCCAGGTCATTACCAAACGCAACACACCCGTGGCAGTGCTGGTATCAGCCGAGTATTTCAAACGCACTGAGGCCGCAGCGCACAGCACAGACAGCTTTTACAACACCCTGATGACGCTGCGCGCCACATATGCCCCGCTAGATAACACAGGCATCCCCAGAGCAGATACAACCCGCGCAGCTACTTGGACGCGCGCCAACAGCTTTACGGATGCTGAATAGGCACTATGGCGCAAACCATCTATTTGGCCGACACCAACGTCCTGGGCGAGTTAGTCAAAAAATCTCCTGACACGCACGTCATGCAGTGGGTGCAATCTGCCCAGCTCATCGCCATCTCAGCCATCACCATCGAAGAAGCGCATTTCGGCTTGGCTTGGCAACCCAACACACTCAAACTCAGTTTGTTCAACGCCTTAGTGCAAAACCTGCATGCTGTCTACCCCATCACTGAGTCAATAGCGCAACGCGCAGGTATTTTGCGAGGCCAATTCCAAGCGCAAGGCATTACGCGCAGCCCACCCGACATGCTGATAGCCGCTACCGCGCAAGAACATCAACTGATTATTGCTACGCGTAATGTGCGTGACTTTTTGGGCTGTGGGGTGCAGGTGGTAAATCCATTTGAGCCGCTTATTTGAGCAAAGTTGGCCGTTACTCTCACCAACCCCGCTAGCGACCCCGTTAGTTACCCACTAATGGCTCCACGGATTGATAATTTTTACCCCTGTATTTTGAAAATCTTTCACATTGCGAGTGACGACTGTTAGGCCATGTACAAGTGCTGTTGCTGCGATAAACGCATCGCGTATGGGCTGCGGGTTTGGCACATGAAGTTGCGCGCTGCGCAGCGCTACATCTTGGC
>JANOSN010000460.1:0-1491 GCA_031415895.1 Polaromonas sp.
TTTGAACGCAGAGGTCGCAAAGGTTTAGCCGAGAGCGCAGAAGAAGGCAGCGTCCTTTGCGTAACCTTCGCGTCCTCTGCGTCCGGTCTATCTGACTGCGGCTTTTTCCGACTTGAAAAGTCTTAGTAGCGGTAGCTATTGGCCTTGTAAGGCCCATCAACCGACACACCAATGTAGGCAGCTTGTTCTTTGGTTAGCTCGGTCAGCACAGCGCCCACTTTCTTCAAGTGCAGGCGGGCAACTTTTTCGTCCAAATGTTTCGGCAGCACATAGACCTGGCCCACTTTGTATTCTTTTTGCTTGGTGAACAGCTCGATCTGTGCAATCGTCTGGTTCGCAAAGCTGGAGCTCATCACAAAGCTGGGGTGGCCGGTGCCGCAACCCAAGTTCACCAAGCGGCCTTTGGCCAACAAGATGATGCGCTTGGATGGCTTTTTGCCTTTAGCTGGGAAGATCACATGGTCCACCTGGGGCTTGATCTCTTCCCACTTGTACTTTTCCAGCGCTTCTACTTCGATCTCGTTGTCAAAGTGGCCAATGTTGCAAACGATAGCTTGGTCTTTCATCGCGGCCATGTGGTCGTGGGTGATAACGCTCTTGTTACCGGTGGCAGACACAAAAATATCAGCTTTGTCAGCAGCATATTCCATAGTGACCACTTTGTAGCCTTCCATGGCAGCTTGCAGTGCGTTGATCGGGTCTACTTCAGTGACCCATACTTGTGCAGACAGTGCACGCAGTGCTTGGGCAGAGCCCTTGCCCACGTCGCCGTAGCCAGTGACCACGGCTACTTTGCCGGCAATCATCACGTCGGTGGCGCGCTTGATAGCGTCAACCAAGCTTTCGCGGCAGCCGTACAGGTTGTCAAACTTAGACTTGGTCACCGAGTCATTCACGTTGATAGCGCGTACGGCCAACGTGCCTTTGGCTGACATTTCGTTCAAACGCAGCACGCCAGTGGTGGTTTCTTCGGTGACGCCGATGATGTTTTTCAGGCGGCGTGAGTACCATGTTGGGTCAATACGCAATTTGGCTTTGATGGCAGCAAACAGGCATTTTTCTTCTTCGCTGCCGGGCTTGGCCAACACTTTAATGTCTTTCTCTGCCTTGGTGCCTAGGTGCATCAGCAGGGTTGCGTCGCCACCGTCATCCAAAATCATGTTTGGGCCTTCTTCTTTGCCCTTGCCGTCAAATTCAAAAATGCGGTGGGTGTAATCCCAATAATCTTTCAAGCTCTCGCCTTTGTAGGCGAACACGGGCGTACCGGCGACCACGAGCGCAGCAGCAGCGTGATCTTGCGTAGAGTAAATGTTGCACGAAGCCCAGCGCACATCAGCGCCCAGGGCTTCCAGCGTTTGCACGAGCACAGCGGTTTGAATCGTCATGTGCAGCGAGCCCGTGACGCGAGCGCCCTTGAGTGGCTTTTTCTTACCGAATTCTTCGCGAATGGCCATCAAGCCGGGCATTTCTGTCTCGGCAATGTTAATTTCT
>JANOSN010000461.1:0-2139 GCA_031415895.1 Polaromonas sp.
TGCCTAAGTCAACGTAGACCTACAATAAATTCACTAGGATATTCACCACATCATGCACAAACTAGCCGTCTTCATTTTCTGCATCAGCTTCCTGCTTATTGGTAGCTTTCCCGTTGCAAGCATGTTCGGCATAGCCTTGTCACTAGGGTTGGTGTGTCTTGGCTTAGTTGTTTATGTGTTGAGTCCAACAAAGTACTAAACGCTGCTGCGCGCAGATTAGCTACTTGAGCAGTAAATGATTGGACTACGAAGCTAAAACACTAAATTTTTGGATGCTCCACGGTCCACACACGCGCCATCGGGGGCTCTACGCGTACCATCCATACTGTCATTTTGTTTCCTTCTTCGTGTTAACTTTTTTGGCAGATTTTCTAGCCACTCTTTTCGCAGGCGCAGCCTTGGGTTTAGGTGGCTGAACAAGCAACTGCGCCATCGCTAGCCAAGCCTGCAGCCACAGCTGCCCGGTCACCACTTGGCCCACCTCGGGCTGCAACTCGTCAGCCAGCGTTTTGGCAGGGCAGACCAGCCGAACCCGCATAAACCGGTCAGTGTCAGCATCTTTGAGCACAGCAAGCTCCAGCACATAGCCGCTGGTGCCATAAACACTGTGTACCAAAGGCTCAAAACTACACGGCGTAACCTGCAGTATTTCGCCTCTGAATTGATGCTGTGGCGAAAATTCTTCGCTCGGCATCAAATAACGCAGCTCGTCAGTCGACACATGTAAGTCACCCCCATCGTCTAACTGCATGGGCTCACTCAGCTTGGCGTTAACTGCGTCTAGCCATTCAGGTTGATGCAACTTTATGATGCTGGTGTTGGCCAGCTCGATTTTCAGCGCCACCCCTGACAGCAGCCAGTCATAATGCCCGCCCGCGTGCACATACGGGGCGTGCTCGTCAAGGCAGCTCATGTGTGCATACATTACAAACTCATTGCCCCAGCTCAGCTGGGCTATGCCTTCGCTGGTATCTGCTTGCACTGCAATTTTTTGCAGCTCACAGGTTACCTGGCACCCCATTTGCCGCAGCGGTTGTATGGCCAGCACACTAAGGCTGGGCTGGCCCTGCGAGTTAGTATCTATCGCGCAGCGCGTAGCCACGGTCAGCTCTATAGCGCTGTTCAGGTCTGTCATCAAATAACGGTCAGTGGTGTTAAATGCCCACTGCGGGTTGTACCAACAGCCCAGCGGTGCTCTGCCCCCCACAGCCAACGGCCTGTTAGGCGTGTCGGCTATCAATTGCTCTATCACGCTTTTGTAGTGCTCACCTGCCAATATCATTAGTGGCCACATTCCCCTGGCTTGCTCAGGCAGTTCAGCCGCCAGCTCGTAGGTGGGGTGCGCAGCAACTGCCCAATGAAATGTAAAGTCGCTCTGAGGTGCAGACTCTATCCATCGGCCATCTTGCAGTCTTAATATGCCTTTGACTGTCAGTGCGTACACCACAGGTTCTTCTTGCATCGGGTGCTGCACTGCCACTTGGCGCAGCTCAGCGTTAAACGACAGCAGCACGCCTGCGCCATTGCCTGCATGCACGACAGGTGTGCCCAGCGGGATGTCAGCAGCAGGTACAACGTCAAAGATCATATTCATCGCAGGGCGTCTTTACTATTAATTTCATAGCTGCTTGAGCAGTAAATACTTGGACTACAAGCACTTTTCATTGGTAAAAGGCTGTTTTAACGCCTCTTTTTAGGTTTTTCAGTGGGCAGCAGGCTGGTCAGGCGCTGGTACAGCTCAAACAGGTAGGCTACGCGCTCGTCGTCGGTGGCGTAGGATTTTTTGCCGGGGTGCACAGCGTCTTGGGCATAGGCTGCGTCTACGGCGGCGTCTAGCTTTTGGTGCGCTTTCACCAAAGCGGGCGGCATGGTGAGCGGGTCGTACAGGTCGGCCAGCGAGCTGCCAGCAAACTGTGCGCGCGCGTCGAGCACGGCCTGTGCTGCGGCCTCGATTGCTGCTTGAGCAGTAGATGCTTGGGCTTTGGCAGGTTTTTCTTTGAAAGTGGGCCAGGGGTAGTTGTTGTAGACGATGCCGGCTGAGTAACGATACCTGCTTTCCAACCGTCCACATGTGTACCGCATCCATGCGTTGTGCATGGTTGAGCTGAGGACTCCCATTTCAAATAGCGTGGCGTTGGC
>JANOSN010000462.1:0-3016 GCA_031415895.1 Polaromonas sp.
GTTTGCGTCCACTCATAGGTTTGCTGGCAAGACACGACTTTGGCCAAGTCCAGCCCAGCCATGCTGGGTGCGGCCTTGGCCAGCGCGATGGCTTTATCGATAGCGGTTTGCGAGACTGAAACGCCATCGCCGAGCGCCATGATGCAGCCGTTTTGTGCGCCTTTAGTGCGCAAATGGCGTGTCAGTTGCCGGGTATCAATATTGGCAATTGCCACCGTGCCTTCTTTGACCAAATACTCAGACAGGGTCATCGACATGCGAAAGTTAGACGCCAAAAGCGGCAAATCTTTGATGATCAAGCCGGCGGCATAGACTTTTTCAGATTCGACGTCTTCAGCATTTACGCCATAGTTGCCAATGTGCGGGTAGGTGAGCGTGACGATTTGTTGGCAATAGCTGGGGTCGGTCAAGATTTCTTGATAACCAGACATGGCGGTGTTAAACACCACCTCGCCGACTGTTTGGCCAGCAGCTCCAATAGAAGAGCCAACAAATACGGTACCGTCAGCAAGGGCTAGGATTGCGGGGGGATGGGCTGACTTCAAAGACAAAAGCACTGGGTTTTCTCCGTTTTTCTTCGGGTACGCCCTAGCGCTTCAAAACCTACACTTTGAGGTGTAAATCATGTAGCTGTGCTTGGTTGAAGTGGCTTGAAATGCGTAAGGCGTGGGTTGGGTGCGGGAAAGCCTCTAATTATAGCCGAGGGCGGGTTTGTACTAGGCGCTGCCCATGCAAAAAATCATGTCTTTGCGATTGAAAGTTTTTACGCGTGAAAAGTGATTACTATGATTTTAATAGCTATCTGACCAATAAATACTTGGACTACGAGATCATTCTATTGGTAAATATGCTGTTTTTCTTGCTTTGAATGGTTTGTCTTGTTGTTCTACCAGTTCTTTGTACTAGAACGCGATCTGCTATGTTGGGTACTCTATGCCACCCGGTCCTGCTGGGCATGATGGGGTCGTCATAGGGTACCCAACATAGCAGCTCGCTTGCACGTGGCTAGGAGTACGGCACGAATATAGTCACGACAACAGAGGAACCCAAAACTAAGCCCAGCGTGCCTTCACTAATAAATCGCCCAGGTTGAAGCGGTGGGAACGTATCGATGCAAAAACTGCAGCGAGGTGCAGCCCACCAGCTACAGATGACTACTACCTGGCGCGCATGTACATGGCAAGTTTTTTCAGCGATATGTTCCGCCGTCCGTCCAAGCTAAACAAGGACACCATGCATTGCCATAGGGGAGTTAAAAATCAAAGCAACGAGCTACAAAACTAATAGCAAGATAAGTATTAAATACTTGAACTACAGCCTCATTCAACCAAAATTCAGCGCAATACGCTCAATACAGCCTGCGCATTAGCACGCAACTGGGCAGCTTCGTAGTGACTTTGCCCACGTGCATGTGTAGCGCGCTCTAGCAAGTTTTGCGCGGTATGTATTGCACTAGAACGGCTAGAGGAAAACAAAGCGGTGAATAGTGATGAAATACGGTTCATGGTGCAGCCTTTCGGACTGATAAGCACAATATGTGCGATCACCATAGATTAAGGGATAACCCTAGTATTGCAAAGCACTAGCCATGCAAAAAATGTATAACGCTGAGGTAGCAGAACATAAACCGCGAAACTTAAACCGCTAACTCTAATTGCATGTGACGCAAGCCACAGTTAACACACAGCCAGTTGCCGCGCGTAAGACAGGCCGCGTAAATTAATGCAAATGCCGAGGCTTGCGACCGCCATGGCCGCCCGGGCCGCCTGATCCACCCGCACCACGCGGGGGCCTACCCACTTGCAGCGAGTTCACCAAGGCGTCAAAACGCTGGGTAAACAGCTTATCCACCTCGGTCACTATGCCCTGCATCTCGGCGCGGTCAAAATGACGCTCTACCACGGCCATCACGTCTTCTACCAGCATGTCACGCTGCACTTGCATGATGTCGCCAGGTGTGGGGCCGACAAACAACATTAAAAAATCATCACGCGACTCGGCTTCATCGTCAGCATCTTCGTCTTCGTCGTCAAATTCAGCGTCGTAAATGCTAACCTCAATACCTGCACCAGCAGAGGCGATCTCGTTTAAGCCCATACACATTTCTTCTAGCGCCTGGCGAATATCCTCATCGGCAGACACTGTCCAGCACATATGCAGAATATGCTCTTTAGCGTCAAAACGCAGGCCAGGCTCTTCTTCGTATGAGCTGACTGCGCCCCGAGTGAGAGATTTTGCGCCCGCGTAGGACCACAAAGGCTTTAAAGCCTCCTCCAGCTGTGCAAAGGTAACGTCATCGCGCAGTGGCACGTCGCCATGCACATGGATTTCATAGGGCTGTGAATTCGAAGACATGAATAGAGTGTATTACGACTGCGGCGAAGCGCAAGTGGTGAGTGTGAGGTGTAAGCATAACGCGGTGGGTATTGCACAGCGCGGATTTGTGGTGCCTGAGACCGGAATCGAACCGGTACGCCCGCTATTAACGAAGCGGCGGATTTTAAGTCCGCTGTGTCTACCTATTCCACCACTCAGGCTGACTATCTGACCCTGGCAAAGTGCGATGCATTTTGCACAGACAGTAACTGGAGGCGCGGGCCGGAGTCGAACCGACCTACACGGATTTGCAATCCGGTGCATAACCGCTTTGCTACCGCGCCCCATTAAACTTAAAAAAACTTCGAGAAAAAAAGGGAAGCAAATGCTTCCCTTTTTCTTGCGATTTGGAGCGGGAAAAGAGTCTCGAACTCTCGACCTCAACCTTGGCAAGGTTGCGCTCTACCAACTGAGCTATTCCCGCGTAGAAGACAATATTGTAGCAGAACTTTTTAGTGTTTTACGGAGGCAGTGGTTTCTGTTGCAGTAATTTTAGCAACATCAGCATCAACCACCAGTGGCTCGTCATCGGGCAGCGCCACGGGCATGCGCTCTAACGCCACAGCCAGTACTTGATCAATCCATTTCACAGGAACAATCTCTAACCCATTTTTCACATTCTCAGGAATGTCTTGCAGGT
>JANOSN010000463.1:0-1012 GCA_031415895.1 Polaromonas sp.
CGGTAGCTTAGCCACGTATGCAGCATGCGACGGTCTTTAGGCTCAGGAAATGACGAGCCAATGCGAATGCACACGGTCTCAACGCCGTAGCGGTCAAAATAAAACCGCGACAAGTCCTCACCATACGATTTGGACAGACCATAGTACCCGTCCGGGCGCTTAGCGCAATCGGCGTCCAACATATCAACTTGTTTATGAAAGCCCACCACGTGGTTAGAGCTGGCAAACACTACGCGGGCTACGCCGTGCAGACGTGCGGCTTCGTAAAGATTAAAAACGCCTTTGATATTGGCTTCTAATATCTCTTCAAACGGCCGCTCTACTGACACACCGCCCATATGCACAATGGCCTGCGCGCCTTGCACTAAGCGATGCACTGCAGCCTTTTCTGCCAGGTCGCACACGGTGCATTCTTCATGTGCAGCCGCCTCACCCAAAGGCAGGATGTCTGACAAGTGCAAGACCTTAGAAAAAGGCACCAACCGCTCACGCAGCACCTTGCCTAAACCACCTGCTGCCCCTGTAAGCAACAGCTTTGAAAATGGTGTGGTGATCGGCGGGATTGGCATAAACAATTGTTGGGGACAAAATGTAGTTATTAAAAATTCTTAGTTGTAAGACAAATTTTACTACCGGGAGGGAGCTTGTCTAGTCATTAATTACCCTTGTTTGGCAATCATTGCGCCCATCAGCCAGCCTCGTACAAGCGAGCTGATGTGGCCTGCGCACTATGACAACCAATCAAGGGCCGCAGGTCCGATTGGCATGGGACACCAGCCACAGCAGATCGCGTCCCACTACAAAGAACCAGTAAAAGCACTAAAACATCACATTTACCAATGAGATATGCTTGTAGTCCTAGCATTTACTACTCAGACAGCTATGAAATTAATAGTACCACCGCTCTAGCCTCGATGCTCAAGCCCTCACCTACCGGCCCCATCTTCTCTGCAGTTTTAGCCTTCACATTCACTTGCGAAGCCGCCACACCCAATGCAGCAGCAATACGCTC
>JANOSN010000464.1:0-2218 GCA_031415895.1 Polaromonas sp.
AAGCTGCTGATGCTAAAGCTGATCAAAAAGCTGAAGCTAAGATGAAAAAAGAAGCTGAGAAGAAGTCTAAGGACGAAGCTAAGGCAAAAGCTGCCGAAGAGAAAAAAGCTAAAGCCGACGCTGCTGCTAAAGCCAAGGCCGACGCTAAGCCAGCTGCTGCCGCCAAGAAAGACGACAAGCCTGCTGCAGCTAAAGATGCCGCCAGCGCTGCTAAGAAGTAATTTTCTTACCTTTGCTAGAAGCCCGGTTCGCCGGGCTTTTTTATTGCCTAAATGGCTTGTAGTCCAAGTATTTATTACATATGTTGCTATTATTTTTGTAGTGTTCTGTGGGCCTGTTTAACTTCCCCTTGGCAATACATGGTGTCCTTGTTTACCTTGGACGGGCGACGGGACATATCGCTGCAAAAACTTCCGCGAACATGCGCGCCAGGTAGTAGTTATCTGTAGATGGTGGGCCGCACCTCGCTGCAGTTTTTGCATCGATACGCTCCCACCGCTCACCCTGTTCCGTATGGTAGTTTTAAGGCACGCGCTCCGGGTAGACGCAAGCGAGGTCAGAGCAAAATTTCGTACTTGCAGTGTGATCTTCGGAGATTAATCTTCCTGAATTTTGATCTGACCCCGGTTGCCGTGGTCATACGACCGCGAAGACACGTAGCGCATCGAGTGTTGCGGCTTCAATCAAAGTGCGGTCTTTGCGGCTAATCTTCAACCCACTACAAGCGGCCTGCTGTGCCGTAGGGCTGTCGCCACCGATTCGAACTTCGGGCTCGAAGCGCACAGACATGGGGATCAGAAATTTAGGTGTCTGAGCCGAAGGCGAGTTTCTAAATTTCCCCCGTGTCGAGCACTGCAGATGCTTGCCCGCAGGGCCCGTGGTTCGGGTGGCGATAGCCCTACGGCGCAGCAGGTCGCGTCTCAGTACAACGAAGCAAGGCAAGAGGCAAAACAAGTAAAGCAGCATCAATTACCAATGAAATATGCCAGTAGTCCAAGCATTCATTGATCAAACAGCTATGATATTAGTAGCATTCTCCATTGCCCAATCTGCTCCAGCACCCGACCTTTCACTACATCCGACATGAACGACGCTTGCGTTGCACTGCGCAGCGTGTCTGCAAATTGCGGCAAGGTCCAGCCCATCACAACGTGTACAGCCGCCAGCTCGCCGCTATGGGTCACGCCAGAGATCAGTCGGTTATCGGTATGAATCGACACGTCCAAACCCGCCATCACCATAGCCGGCAGTGGATGGTCGGCCAAGCTGGTGCACACGCCCGTGTGGGTGTTACTGGTGGGGCACACTTCAAAATGTACTGGCTTGCCGTCCACACGCAGCGCAGCGACCTTGGCCATGCGTTGTTGTGCAGCGGTAGCCGCCTCACCTGGCAGTGGGCGGGCTATTTGCACGCCGTGGCCTATGCGGGTGGCGCCTAATTCGATGGCTTCTTGCACACGGTGGCCGCCATCGGCCTCGCCTGCGTGCAAGGTAATGCCCAAGCCTGCTGCACGCGCAATGTCCACAGCGCGGCGGTGGCGTGTGGCGGGAAAGCCGTATTCAGCACCTGCCAAATCGAACCCCACCACGCCTTGGCCTGCGTACTGCGCTGCCAAACGTGCAGCGCGCTCTACCTGCTCGGCGCTGTCGGTGCGCATGGCGCACACAATCAAGCCCGCTGGCATAGCACTGCGCTGCAGCCCGCGCACCAGCGCTTCGATGGCCGCTTCGGGCGCTAAACCATGGGGTTCTAGCAGCAAAGGGGCCATGCGAAATTCTGCCAATACGCAGCCATCTAAACGCGCGTCTTCAGCCGCCTCAAAAGCTACTTGTTCGCACGCCGCCGAGCTGGCCATGGCGGCCACAATGGGTGCAAATGCAGCTACATAGCGCTCTAAACTGCCTGAATTAGCATTGCCTTGTAGCCACTGGGCCACGTCGACAGCCGTGTTAACGGGTAAGGAAATGTTGCGCGCTTGGCAAAGCTCCAGCAGCGTTTGTGGGCGCAGCCCACCATCTATATGCTCATGCAGCAGCACCTTAGGGGCGGCGCGCCAAAAATCTAAACCCAGTGCAGATCCATCCGGTAATAAAGACATGGGGTAATCACTCTAAAAAAATAAGTCTACAGGATAACCCGGCTTGGCAAAACTGCGTTGTATCAGGCATGATTCTGGCTTTCAGATTCACGTTACCTCATTTGAGGGTTTTTTTACTA
>JANOSN010000465.1:0-1590 GCA_031415895.1 Polaromonas sp.
TATGGTTTTTTCACAGCCAATGTGCCCGTTTTACTTGCGTGCACTTGTCTGATGGGCTTGCACTCTACGTTGTTTGGCCCGGTCAAGTTTGCTTATATGCCGCAGGTGTTGAGCGAGCGCGAGTTAACCGGTGGCAATGGCATGGTGGAGATGGGCACCTTTGTAGCTATCTTGGCAGGCAATATCGTAGGCGGGCTGCTTGTGGCTATTCCAGAAGTGGGGCCCACCTATGTGGCGGTGGCTTGTATCGCAGCGGCGCTGTTAGGCCGTGTGGTGGCACAGTTTATTCCTTCGGTGCCCGCCACCGACCCTAGTTTAAAAATCAACTGGAACCCATTCACTGAAACTTGGCGCAACCTCAAACTGGCGCACGGCAATATTGTGGTGTTTCGTTCTTTACTTGGCATCAGCTGGATGTGGTTTTTTGGTGCGGTGTTTTTAAGCCAGTTTCCTAGTTTTGCCAAAGAGGTTTTACATGGCAACAGCCAAGTAGCGTCGTTGTTATTGGTCGTGTTTTCTATTGGCATTGCGATTGGCTCCCTGCTGTGCGAAACCCTCAGCCGCCGCCACGTAGAAATCGGTTTAGTGCCGCTGGGTGCTATTGGTATGAGCGTATTCTCGATTGATTTGTACTTTGCCTCGCGCGGCCTGCCTGCCAGTGCCGAGCTGAGCATTGGCCAATTTATCAGCATGAGCGCGCACTGGCGCGTGATGGCAGACTTGGCGCTGCTCAGCTTGTTTGCGGGCCTGTACAGCGTGCCCATGTACGCGCTCATCCAACTGCGCAGCCAACCTACGCACCGCGCGCGCATCATTGCCGCGAATAATATTTTGAACGCACTGTTCATGATTGCCAGTTCGGTGATTGCCGGTGCGCTACTGGGCGCCAAGTTCACCATTCCGCAAATCTTTTTGTTCACGGGCTTGGCTAACGCCGTAGTGGCGTTTTATATCTTCATGCTGGTGCCCGAATATTTCTTGCGCTTCGTGGCTTGGGTGGCCTCGCGCTTTGTCTACCGTTTTAAAGTCACAGGTGACCAGCACATCCCAGTAGAAGGGGCTGCGATTTTGACTTGCAATCACGTAAGCTTTGTCGACGCCGTGCTGCTGATGGCGGCCAGTCCGCGTCCGATTCGTTTTGTGATGGACCACCGCATTTTTAAAATCCCGGTGCTCGGCTGGATGTTCAAGCTGGCTAAAGCCATCCCCATTGCACCTCGCAGCGAAGACCCTGCAGCGTATGAGCAAGCTTTTAAAGACGTGCAGGCCGTGCTGAAAGATGGCGACTTGTTAGCCATCTTCCCTGAGGGCGGCATCACCAAAGATGGCACCGTGCAAGAATTCAAAGGCGGCATCATGAAAATTCTAGAAGATGCCAAAGCCCAGGGCATCGAGCCATCTGTCATACCGATGGCGTTGACCAATTTGTGGGGCAGCTACTTCAGCCGAATTGAAAAAAATGGTGCGATGGTGCGGCCCTTCAGACGCGGTGTTTTCAGCCGCGTGGGGCTAAATGTGGGTGCGCCGATGGCCGCCAGTACGGTGCAGCCCGCCGCCCTGAAAGACCGTGTACAGGCGCTTTTGGTGAGC
>JANOSN010000466.1:0-2594 GCA_031415895.1 Polaromonas sp.
GTGCCCAAGTCGTCGCACACAGTGTTGAGCACGGCTTGCAGCGCGGGGATGTCGCGCACATCGCACTGCGCGTAGGTGGGCGCGGCAAAACCTGCGGCTACAACTTCAGCAATGACTGCGTCGCCGCCATCAGGCTTGGTGCCATTGAATGCCACCACCGCACCTTGCGCGGCAAAGGCTTTAACGATCTCAGCGCCAATGCCTGAGCTGCCGCCAGAGATGAAGACGACTTTGTTTTTTAAGCTAGGGTACAAGGTGAGCATGTCAAAGATTCAATCTGCAAAAAAGTTCACTGGCAGCCCAGGCACATCGACACGCATGCTGAACACGCAGCCTAATTCTGGCTGCACGACCAGGTCAGCCGCGCTGCGGCCGTGGCGGGCACTGGTGAGGTACAAGGTTTGCAAATCATCGCCACCAAAGCACACCATGGTGGTGCACAGCACCGGCGCGGGGATGTTGCGCAGTATCTCGCCAGCGGGGGATAACTGCAATACTCGCTGGCCTTCGTACATGGCCACCCAGTAGTTGCCTTGGCTGTCGACACTGGCACCATCGGGGCGGCCTAGGTAGCCACCGTTAGTGCTGCCGTTGCGTTCAGGCTGAAACGGCTGCCAGTCTGCAGACTTGGCCGCAAATTGTGCAAACACGCGCTGGCGCGTCATCGCGTTGCTGGCGCTGTCATAGTCCCACGCCCAGATGGTGTGCGCAGGCGTGTCAGCCCAGTACACGGTGCGGTTGTCGGGCGACCAGGCCAGGCCGTTAGCCACAATCGCGTTGCCCGCTTTACGCTCTATTTGCACAGGCTGGCTGCGCGCGTCTAGGCTAAACAGCGCGGCATTGTTGGCCGTGCGCGGTTCAAACATGGTGCCCGCCCACAGGCGGCCTGTGCTGTCGCATTTGCCGTCGTTAAAACGGGTGGTTTTGGGGTCGTGGTTAAACACATGCAGTGTGTCTAGCGCGCCGCCCCAGCTGCGTGCGCGCACGATGCGGTCACGCAGCGCTATCACCAGCCCGCCGCTTTTTGCTGGGGCCATGCAGCCGGGCTCGCTGGGCATGTCCCAGCTGTCAACCGTGCCCATGTACACATTAGCGCGGTTAATTTTAAAACCCGCAATGTCGACCCAATACAAGCATTGTTCTTCGGGGTGCCAAAACGGGCATTCACCCAAAACGCTGGGCTGGGTAATTACGGTGGTCCAAGTCATGGTGTTACGCGCTTTCTTGCACAGCAATAGTCATGCTGACTTGGTACGATTGTCCAGCACCTAGCACCACCACGCCAAGTTCTTTCGGGTCACCTGCGCTGTTCATGGCGTTGTTTACGTGGCTGACGGGCTCAATCGCTATAAAGTCTTTATCAGGCGTGGTAAACACCACCAAGCGCTCAAGGTTGGACTCCAGGCGCGCTGTCCATTGCGCATTGCGTAGCGTAGCAACGCCGCGCCAGCCGTCAAAACAGTTGTCAATATCCAGCGTGTCGCACACCTGGTGCAGGCCGTTGCTGACAGTGTGGGTGGTGGGTAATTTGTCGCCACCCATTTGCCACAAGCCTGTAGCATCAAACTGCAGCTGCGTACCTGCGTGTTTCATAAAGTACGGGTGCCAGCCCAGCCCCACAGGCGCGTCGCCCGGTGATTGGTTGGTGATGGTCATGGTGATTTCTAGTGCATTGTTTTTAACGCGAAACGTTTGCGATGCATCAAAGGCAAAGGGCCAGTCGCGATCTTGGCTGTGCTCTAGGCTGAGCATGACAAAATCAGCATCGGCCTGCAGCACTTGCCACGGCCGCTGCCAGCCCACGCCGTGTATGGCATGCGCCTCGTCACCAAAATTGCGTACCAGTGGGTGGCTGGTGCCCGCCCATTGCAGCTGCGCTTTGGCCACGCGGTTAGAGTACGGCACCAGCGGGTAGCTGGCGCTATTACGCACCTGCACCAAGCTGCCCGGCGCGCTAGAGCGCAGCACGGCTTGGCCTTTGAACCAGCAGCCTTCAATGCAGCCGCCAATGTCGGGGCGCACGCTGACACGTAAGTCGTTAGATTCAATTGCTATAAATTTCATAGCTATATAAGTAGTTAATGCTTGGACTACAGCACTATTCGGTTACTAAATCAGCTGGTAAAACGTCTTTCAGCAGCACAGGCAGCCCCGTATCAATGCTGCGGTGCGCTGCCAGCCCGGCGGCTACGCTGCGCAAGCCTTCTTCCAAGCTCACCTCGGCTGGCAGGCCATTGCGCAGTGCATGGGCGAACTTTTGGTGTTCAATAAACGAAGCGCCAAAGTGCTGGCCTGCATAGCGAATGTTAGTGTCCCACACGCGCCGCGTGGCCACGCCCTTGCCCGAGCCCGAGGCCTCGCCCCACACTTTGCGGCTGCCCCAGTCCTCGCGGCGGCCGTGGCGCAGCACCAGTGACGGAATGAGCGATTCGAGCTTGCCTTCGTCGCCCACCACGGTGATGTGTTCGTTGTCGGTAGAGTTCTCTGCAAACATACAAAGGTCTAAGCTGGCGCGCGCGCCGCTGGGGTATTCCACAATCACAAACGCGCTGTCCAAAATATCAGGCGTGGTTTTGCCGCCGGGGCCACTGTAC
>JANOSN010000467.1:0-9218 GCA_031415895.1 Polaromonas sp.
CATTGGTAGCTTTTTAGCAGTACAAATAGGTATGACGAGAAATTCACGCTTTCAGCTTAATCCCGAAACTGGCTTGCCAGATATGCGGGATTTTGCCGAGTTTGGGCAAGCCTTGCGGTCGATGGCCAGCGATGCTGAGTCCATTCGTCTATCGGACGGCATGGGCGAACTGTCCGCAGCTATCGAAAACGTTGGCCGCGCTTTGTCCACCCAGCAGCGCGGAGCCATGATTGGCCCTTTATTGGTCGACTTACTCACTTCGCTGCGCAAGCACCGTCAGTTGGTGGTGAACTTGTCAGAGACATGGCGCATTCTCTACGAATATGCTTCTTATCTGGCGGCGTTGAATAACTTTAGGGTACTGATTGGACAGTGGCTTGTAGAGCGCAACATCAGCGGCGATAACCAAGTAGTGATTGAAGATTTTGAAATGATCGGCTGGCGCACTTTAGGCGAAGGCCTGATGATGATCGACATGCATCAGCAAGCCGTTTCTCAGGCTCAAGAGGAATCTGGCATGGTGCCCCTGGACGAGAGCCGCCTAGCGCGCGCTAAGCAATGGTGGGGTCAATTGCGTGGCTAGCACTAGGTCTGCAACGCAGTCACTTAATTTGCAGACGCTTACTATCTCGTGTTAACATAATAGGCATGTCGAATTTCTTCTATTTTTACTTTTGGTTCTCAGTCCAGGCGGATGAGAGGCTAAAGCTTAACTAAAAGATCTTTACTTCATCACAACCGCCAGCAGATCGCTAGGCGGTTTTTTTTCGCCCCGGTATTTCACTCTCAATCAAGGAACCGCACCATGACCAGTCCAGCCAACACTTCGACCGACGCTTGGTATCCACCTGGCACCCAGCCTGTGGACCGCACCAGCCAAACTGACGACGAACGTATCAAGGACATCACCGTGTTACCCCCACCCGAACATTTGATTCGCTTTTTCCCGATTCGCGGCACACCCGTAGAGTCGTTAATCAGCAGCACCCGCCAAAACATACAGCGCATCATGGCAGGGCAAGATGACCGCTTGCTGGTAATCATTGGCCCTTGCTCTATCCATGACCCAGCCGCCGCACTAGACTACGCGCGCCGCCTCAAAGAACAGCGTACCCAATACGCTGACACCCTAGAAATTGTGATGCGCGTGTATTTTGAAAAACCGCGCACAACAGTGGGCTGGAAGGGCTTGATCAATGACCCGTACTTAGACGAAAGCTACCGCATTGACGAAGGTCTGCGCATGGCGCGCCAGTTGTTGATCGAGATTAATCGCTTAGGTTTGCCCTCGGGTAGCGAGTTTTTGGATGTAATTTCGCCACAATACATTGGCGATTTAATCTCTTGGGGTGCCATCGGCGCGCGCACTACCGAGAGCCAAGTTCACCGCGAGCTGGCCAGCGGTTTATCAGCGCCGATTGGCTTTAAAAATGGCACTGACGGTAATATCAAAATCGCCACCGATGCTATACAAGCCGCTGCACGCGGGCACCACTTTTTGTCGGTGCATAAAAACGGCCAAGTGGCGATTGTGCAAACCAACGGCAATAAAGACTGCCACGTTATTCTGCGCGGCGGTAAAGCGCCCAACTACGACGCGGCTAGCGTGGCCTCGGCCTGCAAAGACCTGCAAGCTGCTGGCTTGCCGCAGACCTTAATGGTGGACTGCAGCCATGCCAATAGCTCTAAACAACACGAAAAACAAAGCGAAGTAGCGCGCGATATTGCCGCCCAAATAGCCGGCGGATCGCGCAGTGTGTTTGGCGTGATGGTGGAAAGCCACTTAGAAGACGGAGCGCAAAAGTTCAACCCTGGCAAGGACAAACCGCAAGACTTGCGCTACGGCCAGAGCATTACTGATGCTTGCCTAGGTTGGAATGCATCCATCGATGTGCTGGAGGTGTTGTCACAAGGCGTGTTAGCCCGCCGCAGTCGCTAAGGTTACTGTTTAAATATCCACCTACCCAAATGTGGTATTGACCCTTTCTGGTAAATATCTTAAATTACCTTTAAGGAGTAATTACAAGTACCGTGCAGAAATGGTTGTAATTAAAAAATACTATGGACAAGCCCATTCTGCGCTTAGGACTTTTAGGTTTCGGCCCTGCCGACTGCCAAAAAGTTTTACAAGCGATCGAGCAGCCTTTGGGTTGCAGCCCGCACGCTCAATGGGAGCTGGTGGAGTTTGAACATGCTGATGCCTGGTGTATTAATGGCGCTAGCATTGAGCATTTAAAAGGCAATACCGTTCGGGTGCGCACTCTACAAGCCAGCCAGCCCCTGATTTCGCTGGACCCTGCAAACATCACGCGGCCAGTGGCTTTTACCGAGCCCTTGCCTGACGGTCTAGAGGCTGCAGAAATAGTTAATTTCAATAGTCCTCAAATGTTGTTGGTGGGGCTGCAACGATTTGAAGCGTGGTTGCGCCCCATTCGCGTGCAGTTTGCTGTTGGCAAAGAGCTTGTAGCCAGACAGCCTGAGTTATCGCAAGGTGTTTATCACGTTATAGACCAACACGGCAGCTTGCTGGCTGTGGTGAACTTGATCCAATGGACCATTGCTTTACTGCCCAGCGCGCGTCCAGTGGACTTTGAACAGGCCAGCTGGATGCACCGCCCTAATAGCGCTGCTGATGCGCCGCGTGCTTTTGTCACTACCAGCATAGCTAAGCTCATGTGGACCTATGCCTCGCGCACCAGTGAAGACGTTTTACCAGCGCGCTACCGTAATCAAACTATTTATTTGCGTAAGCTGCCCAATTTACCAGTAGGTTGGATGCGTGATGAGCATTTTGTACTGCTGAGAGCCCTAAGCCATGCTGCGGGCAAGTTTGATGATTTATTGCAGGCCACAGAGCTACCGCCGCAGATGCTTGCGCGGGCTTTAGCTGCTCTGTACTTCACCGGGTCCGCAACCACCAAAAAAGCCTCAGCCAGTCAGCCTGATCGCATCCAGTCACCCATGGGTCAACAAAGTAGCTTGCCGCCAGATAGTGGCATATTTGCACGTGATTTGGCCGAACGACGTGGCCTTGTGTCGATACCCGGCGAAACCTACACAACGAAACCTGCTTATTTAAGCCAGCAGGCCGAGGCTACAGCACCAGCCCCTTTGTTCAACATCAAGCACCGCTGAGTTGGTCAAGCAAGGCGGTATGGATGCCGCCAAAACCACCGTTGCTCATGCACACTATATGATCGCCTGGCTGTTTGGCCGCGCCGATGAGCTGCACCAGCTCGGCTACATTGGCCGCAGTAACGGCCCGCTTGCCCATGGGCTGCAAAGCTTCCGCAGCGTCCCAATCTAGCCCCAGGGTATGGCAAAAGGCCAAGTTGGCAGACTCCAAGCTCCAAGGCAATTGTTGCTTCATCATGCCCAGCTTCATAGTGTTGCTGCGTGGTTCAAACGCCGCCAAAATTCGCTGACCTCTTGTTGCGGGGTTGGCATCAAGTTGTTGACGCAGACCATCCAGCGTTAATCTGATGGCAGTTGGGTGATGGGCGAAATCGTCATATACCGTAAAGCCGTTAACGGTGCCGCGCACCTCCATGCGGCGCTTAACGTTGTGAAAATTACCCAAAGCCTGCGCTGCAACCGCTGGCGCAACACCTACATGCTCGGCAGCAGCAATCGCAGCGAGTGCATTCAGTTGGTTATGGCTACCGCTCAAAGCCCACTGCACGTGCCCGACACTGCGGCCTGCATGAAGTACTTCAAAGTCGCTGTGTGAACCCGTGGCACTGAAATCTGATACCGCTGCGCCAAAGCTGCTTTGGCTGCTCCAGCAGCCTTGGTGCAGCACTCGCTGCAAACTTTCCTCTAGCCCGTTATAGACCACACGACCCGTGGAGGGCACGGTTCGCACAAGGTGGTGAAACTGCCGCTCGATAGACTGCAAATTATCAAAAATATCAGCGTGGTCAAATTCTAAGTTGTTGAGCACTACAGTGCGTGGCCTGTAATGAACAAACTTGCTGCGTTTGTCGAAAAATGCTGTGTCGTATTCATCAGCTTCAATGACAAAAAACTTCTGGCCCAAGCGAGCTGATATACCAAAATTCAGCGGCACACCACCCACTAAAAATCCTGGCTTTAACCCTGCCGATTCTAAAATCCAAGCCAACATCGAGGTGGTGGTTGTCTTGCCATGTGTGCCTGCTATGGCCAGCACATGCTTGCCTTGCAAAATATGCTCACTTAGCCACTGCGGGCCGCTGGTGTAGGCAAGTCCTTGGTCGAGGATAGCCTCCATCAAAGGGTATTTAGGGCTGCCGTTTGCTAAACGCGAACGGCTTACTACGTTGCCCACCACATATGTATCGGGACGATATGCGATTTGCTCAGCACCAAACCCTTGCACTACTTCAATACCCAATGCCCTAAGCTGATCACTCATCGGGGGGTAAACGCCCTCATCGCAACCTGTGACGGTGTGCCCGGCTTCCCGGGCTAGGGCTGCAAGCCCGCCCATAAACGTGCCGCAAATGCCTAAAATATGTATGTGCATGGCTGTGATTGTAAGAGGCTGTGGCCCGAACTTTCTACAATTAAACAATGCAAGACTTAGCACTAGAAATCGCCATCACTGCCGCACGCTTAGTGGTGGAAGATGGTTTGGAGTATGGCCCGGCTAAACGCCGTGCCGTCAAACAGCTGGGCTTACCCCCACGTACATCACTGCCAGATAACGTGTTGCTGGAGTCTGAGGTGCGCGAATACATCGACACATTTTGCGGTGACACGCAACCTGCGCAACTGCGTGCCTTGCGAGAGCTTGCTGTGGTGTGGATGCAGCGCTTGCAAACCTATCGCCCATACTTGAGTGGGGCTGTGTGGCACGGCACAGCCACTCGGCTATCGGATATTTATCTGCAGCTTTTTTGCGATGATGCCAAATCTGTAGAGATCGAGCTAATTAACCAAGGCCAGCAATATTCCCCCACTACTGTGACGGGCTTGCACGGAGAATCTGTTGAGGCCTTGAGTTTGCATAGCCACTGTGCAGGTCTTGGTGAAACCATCGGCGTTCATTTGATCATTTATGACTATGATGATGTACGCGGGGCTTTAAAACCCGACGCGCAAGGTCGTAGTCCACGAGGCAATTTGACAGCAGTTAAAGTCTTATTAGACCAAAATAACGTTTAAAGTAGAAAAATAAAGTCATGAAGCTATTATCACGCCGCGCATTGTTATACGCAACTGCAGTATCAGCAGGGGCTGCTGGTGCAGGTTGGGCTTGGTATCGTGGCGGCGTTGGTAGCGCAGATGATTTGTTACCACAAGCGGTGTGGGCCATGAATTTAGAGTTGCCTGAAGGTGGGCAATTGAAATTATCAGCTTTCAAAGGTAGGCCTGTTGTGCTTAATTTTTGGGCAACTTGGTGCCCGCCTTGTGTAGAAGAATTACCTTTATTAGATGCTTTTCAGCGCTCAAATGCTTCTAAAAGATGGCAAGTGCTGGGAATCGCTGTAGATAACGCCAAGGCTGTCCAGCGATTTTTAGCGCAAACTCCATTGAGTTTTCCCACGCCCTTAGCGGGCCCCGCAGGTGTTGATTTATCAAAATCTCTAGGTAATCTCAATGGTGGCTTACCATTTACCGTCGTGGTTAACTCTGTTGGCACCATAGCTTGGAGACATATGGGCAAACTATCAGAGGCTCAAATCGGTAATATTGCCAAACTCGCATAACATTTATGAGGCGCGCTTATGTTTTGTGTGAAAAGTAAATGGTGTAAGATGCAGCCAATAAAGCAAAATTACGCAATTTAAACGTAATTTAGATGCAATTAGCCTAAGCAATCGGAGAAATCATGGATTTACGTAAACTTAAAACACTGATAGATTTGGTATCAGATTCTAATGTTCAAGAACTAGAAATCACTGAGGCAGAGGGCAAAGTACGCATCGTCAAGGGTGGCTACGGTACAGCTCAGGTAATGATGGTACCGCAAAACACCATGGCATATGCTGCCTCAGCTGATACTGCTGCACCTGCATTGTCGGATGCAGCTTCCAATGTTGTAGCTTTAGCTGGACACAGCGTGAAGTCGCCGATGGTGGGCAGCTTCTACCGTGCATCCAGCCCCGGAGCCAAGGCTTTTGTTGAAGTGGGCGACACAGTAGCGGTGGGCGATACGGTGTGCATTATCGAGGCTATGAAAATTCTCAATGAGATTGAGTCGGACAAGGCTGGTGTAGTGAAGAAAGTCTTGTGTGACAACGGGCAAGCTGTGGAATATGGCCAGGCACTGATCGTGATCGAGTAGTCAGCCATACACACTCAATATGTTTAAAAAAATTCTGATTGCCAACCGCGGCGAAATTGCACTGCGCATCCAGCGTGCCTGCAAAGAAATGGGCATCAAAGCCGTCATGGTCTATTCCGAGGCTGACCGGGAAGCTAAATATGTCAAATTAGCCGACGAAGCCGTCTGCATTGGCCCTGCAGCGTCTGCGCAAAGCTACTTAAACATGCCTGCCATCATTGCCACTGCTGAGGTGACCGATGCAGAGGCCATTCATCCAGGCTACGGCTTTTTAAGCGAAAACGCCGACTTTGCTGAGCGCGTTGAAAAATCTGGCTTTAAGTTTATCGGCCCCAGCCCAGAGTCGATTCGAACGATGGGCGACAAAGTGTCTGCCAAGCGCGCCATGATCAAGGCGGGCGTGCCTTGCGTGCCAGGCTCTGAGGGTGAGTTACCTGACGATCCTGCGCAAATCAAACGTATAGCCAAAACGGTAGGGTATCCGGTCATCATTAAAGCCGCTGGCGGCGGCGGCGGGCGCGGTATGCGTGTGGTTCATACCGAAGCCGCTTTGGTCAACGCTGTGGCGATGACCAAAGCCGAAGCGGGCGCTGCGTTCGGAAATCCTGCGGTGTACTTAGAAAAGTTTTTGCAAAACCCGCGCCATATAGAAATCCAAATCTTGGCGGACCAGCACCGTAATGCAGTGTATTTGGGTGAGCGCGACTGCTCTATGCAGCGCCGCCATCAAAAAATCATTGAGGAAGCGCCAGCACCCGGCATCTTACGCAAGCTCATTGAGCGCATTGGGGAGCGCTGCGTGGCAGCATGCAAAAAAATCGGCTATCGTGGAGCGGGCACTTTCGAGTTTTTGTATGAAAACGGAGAGTTTTATTTTATTGAGATGAACACCCGTGTTCAGGTAGAGCACCCTGTGACAGAGTGGATTACTGGCATCGACATTGTGAAAACGCAAATTATGGTGGCTTACGGCGAAAAGCTGCCATTTACCCAAAGGCAAATTGAGTTCAAAGGCCATGCGATAGAGGTGCGTATCAATGCTGAAGACCCTTATAAATTTACGCCAAGCCCTGGGCGCATCAGCCTATGGCATGCACCCGGCGGACCTGGGGTGAGAGTAGATTCACACATTTATACCAACTATTTCGTGCCACCAAATTACGACAGCATGATTGGGAAAATCATTGTTTACGGCGATACCCGCGACCAAGCCCTGGCCCGTATGCGCACTGCGCTAAGCGAGACGGTGGTTGAAGGCATTAGCACCAATATCCCATTGCACATAGATTTGATGGTGGATACCAAGTTCATTCAAGGGGGGACAAACATTCATTACCTTGAAGAGTGGCTTAAAACCCATAAGCGATAAGCTGCGCACTATGTTTGAACTGTCCTTGCTGTGCCCACAAGAGCGGGTAGAGATATTTAGCGATGCTCTTCAAGCCTTAGACGCTATGAGCGTGTGCGTAGAAGATGCCGATGCGCAAACACCGGCTGAGCAGGCATTATTTGGCGAACCCGGTATGCCTGCACCCAAAGATGGCTGGGAGCGCTCAGTTATTAAGGCTCTTTTCGCTACAAAAAATGAAGCCACTCAAGCAGCTAGCACGCTCGCCTTACAAGATTTCTTCGATAGCAGCAAAATTTTAGGAATTTTGGCAGTGGAAGACCAAGACTGGGTGCGCCTAACGCAATCGCAGTTCTCGCCAGTGGAAATAACGCCTGAGTTTTGGATCGTGCCCACTTGGCATACCGCCCCGGCTGCTGCGCAAAAAATCATCACATTAGACCCCGGCTTAGCCTTCGGTACGGGCACCCACCCCACCACCCGCATGTGCCTGCGTTGGATTGCACAGCACAGCACACGTAACCAGCGCGTGCTCGACTACGGCTGCGGTTCGGGTATTTTGGCAATTGGGGCTGCTCTTTATGGTGCTGTGGACATTGATGCCGTTGATATTGATGAAGCCGCAGTGCTGTCGACCCAAGCCAACGCCCAAGCCAACGGTGTAGTTTTGAAGTCAGGCCTGCCAGAGGCTGCACAAGGCACCTACCACACCGTTTTGGCTAATATCTTGGCTACGCCGTTGAAAGTGCTAGCGCCTCTTTTATGCAACTATGTGCGCAAACCAGAGGCGGGCGATGCTGTCGCAACAGGACATTTGGTTTTGGCAGGCATCCTAGAGCGTCAAGCCGATGAGCTAAAAGCTGCTTATGCACCCTACGCACAGCTGAATGTGGCCGATAGCGAAGATGGCTGGATTTTAATGACAGCGCAGCTTTAGGCGACAGCGGCATTGATGCCTTAAATAGCCTGCGCTATCTGCCATATACGTATTCAATGGCTTTCATTGCATACAATTACAACCCATGAGTTTGATCACCCAATGCCCTGCTTGCAATACCTTGTTTAAGGTAGTGGCTGATCAACTGAAAATCTCCCAGGGCTGGGTGCGCTGCGGCCAATGCAAAGAGGTATTTGATGCCAATGCCCATTTAGCCAATAGCTTATCTGTGAAAGAGCCGGTTGCCTCAGTATCGGGGCCTGAATCCGAGATGCTGAGTGATGCGCTGCACGACAGCGATACGATCGAGGCCTCAAATGAGGTCGTAACGGCCGCTAGTGTTTCAGTTGAACCAGAAATAGGCAGCGATCTCGTCGAGGTGGTGGTTACTAAGCGAGCCTTTAGCAGCAGCCCAGAATTCGCCTCCAGTGACTGGGTCAATTCGGTGCACCCACCCAGTCCCGAGCCTTCAGCAGAGCCTGCATCTACCCCCACTTTTGTGCGCCAGGCGCAACTAGCTCAACGTTGGCGGTCTCCGTGGGCACGTGCTGGGCTGTGTGCGTTCGCTGTTTTACTGCTTATCGCAGGTATTTTGCAAGTAGTGTTGCATGAACGTGATCGCATCGTGGCAATGTACCCGCGCATGCAAAGCAGCTTGACTG
>JANOSN010000468.1:0-2279 GCA_031415895.1 Polaromonas sp.
TTTTGAGATTGCCCAAGGCCGCTTAGGCCCCGGGCGCATTCACCACTGCCTGCGCCTGGTGGGCCTGGCCGAGCGTGCGTTGGAACTCATGTGCAAGCGCGCCTCCAGCCGCGTTGCGTTTGGCAAAGCCGTGGCCGCACAAACTGTGACGCAAGAACGCATTGCCGAGGCACGCTGCCGTATCGACATGGCGCGTTTGCTAACTTTAAAAACTGCGTGGCTGATGGACTTGGGTGGCAACAAACTGGCCAAAAACGACATTGCCATGATCAAAGTGGTAGCGCCTACCATGGCCTGCCAAGTGATCGACTGGGCCATGCAAGTGCACGGCGGCGGCGGTATGTGTGATGACTACCCGCTGGCCTATGCCTACACCGCAGCACGCACCCTGCGCTTTGCCGACGGCCCAGACGAAGTGCACCGCAATGCGATTGCCAAGCTAGAGCTGGGTAAATATGCGCTAGAAAAACGCGAAGTGGAAATGCCGATTACGCGCAGTTGAAATTGGGTCTAGCACCCCTTTAAAGCCCGTTAAGACTGGCTATGCGCCTAACGCATAGCCAGAGAAAACCTACGATCAGCGGCCTTTAAAGCCGCCTAAAGCTAACTCACACGCTGTAGTGAACACACTTGTAGCATGCTCTAGCGTGGGTAAATCGCCTTCGGTGTGCTGCATGCGCAAATAAGCTTTGCCACGCAGTAACATCAAAATTTTGGGTGATTTGGGGTCCATATCAGGCCAGGCCATCAGGCTGTCAGCTAACTCTTGGCTGATCCAGGCCATCGCATGGTCCTTGCTATTGGCCAAAATCGCATAGTTATTTAAAAACGGAGTGCCAAGGCTTTCCCAGCCCACTTCTTCATAGATAGACAGCCAACGCATCTCCTCAGGCAGGTGCGGGTCGGCAATGGTTTGTAGCGAATCGGTGTACAACGCAAACGCGCGTTTATCAAGATCATTTTTAAGCTGGCGGTTCAATACCATCACTGACACGTCTTCGCTTACGCCTAGCTCAGCGCGGGCACGCAGCTCAGAGCCTTTGATAAAGTCGCGCGACGGTGCGCCTTGTTCTAGCCGCCACACCTTGCCGCCCACTTTGCCCTCAACATGGTAACCACCACGCCCATCGCTGCGCTGCGAAAAGCTAAGACCCTGCATGCCAGCCCATTCAGACACTTTGCTAACAGGGCCTGCGGCGCCTAGGCGCGAAGTCACACCTTGGCTGTCTTGTTTGGCTGCGCCGCCAAAACCTAAAGCAGCTAGAATTTTTTTAAACATGGAGTGAAATTTTGCACTACAGTGCAATGGTGAAAGGAAACCAATCGATGCTACAACTATACACGTGGCCAACGCCCAACGGACACAAGATACACATCATGCTGGAGGAATGCAAGCTCGCGTATCAGGTCATACCCATCAATATCGGCGCTGGAGACCAATTTAAGCCTGATTTTTTAAAGATCAGCCCCAACAACAAGATGCCCGCCTTGGTTGACCCCCAAGGCCCCGACGGTAAGCCTATTTCTATTTTTGAATCAGGCGCAATTTTGATTTATCTGGCCGCTAAAACTGGCCAATTCATGCCCCAAAGCGACCGCGATAAGTACAACGTGCTGCAATGGCTGATGTTTCAAATGGGCGGCGTAGGCCCCATGCTGGGTCAAAACCATCACTTTCGCACCTACGCACCTGAGAAAATTCCCTACGCTATCGACCGCTACACCAATGAAGCTAAACGCATTTACGGCGTGATCGACAGGCAACTGGCTGCTAATGCATTTATCGCTGGCAAAACCTATAGCATTGCCGACATGGCTATCTACCCCTGGCTGCGCAACTGGAAAGCCCAGGGCATAGAGCTGACCGATTACCCTGCACTTAAGAAATGGTTTGACGCGCTAGAGCTGCGCCCTGCCGTGCAGCGTGGCTGCCAAGTTTTGGCCGATCAACGCAAGCCGATCACCGGCGACAAAGAGCGCGAGATACTTTTTGGCAAAGGCCAATACCAAAAGCGCTAACAAGCACCGTTTTTCAGGTTAGAATATAGGACTTCGGAGTGTGGCGCAGCCTGGTAGCGCACCTGGTTTGGGACCAGGGGGTCCAAGGTTCGAATCCTTGTACTCCGACCATTATTTAGCACTACAAATCATCGCCTCGCATACACTTGTTTGCGAGGCGTTTTTGTTGGTAATGTAGTATTCGTTGGTCATGTAGTTTTCGTCAGAGACACGACTGTCCGTAGCTCAGTTGGATAGAGCAACAGCCTTCTAAGCTGTGG
>JANOSN010000469.1:0-2322 GCA_031415895.1 Polaromonas sp.
GAAGCCATGAAAACACGTGGCTTTAAGTTCAACGACGCTGGCGACATCATCGCCAGCCCGAACGGTGACAAAATCTTGCGCGCCTCTGAAGTAGCCAAAGCCACCGGCGGCACCGCTGCTGGCCGTGCTGCTGGTGAAAAATCGAGCGGTGCCGAGTCTGGTGGTGAAGGCTATGTACGCGAAATTGCGATTCCAGCGGTATACACCACTGTGAGCCGCCAGGTGGTTGACAAGCAGGCTACTACCCGCGAAATCGAAACCCCAGCAACCTACAAAACCGTGACCAGCCGTGTAGAAGACACCCCTGCAGTCACCACTGAAGTTGTCATTCCAGCCACTTACAAAACCGTCACTCGCCAAGTAGTGGACCAACCTGCTAGCCAGCGCGAGATCAAGCTGCCAGCCCAGTTCAAAACTGTGACCCGTCAAGTGGTTGACCAGGCGCCAAGCTCACGCTTAGTGCCTACGCCAGCGCAGTACCAGACTGTTAGCCGCCGCGTGGTGGACAAAGAGGCAACTCTGCGTGAAGAGGCCGTGCCTGCAGTGTACAAAACTGTCAGCCGCCAAGTGGTTGACCGCGAAGCTGCTACCCGCGAAATCGAGACCCCAGCGCAGTACCAAGACCTGACCCAAACCGTCAAAGTGTCTGAGGCTTCTGAGCAGTGGCGCTCGATTTTGTGCGAGACCAACGCTACCACCGGCAAGATTATTGAGATCCAGCAAGCCCTGTCTAAGGCAGGCTACAACCCAGGCCCGATGGACGGCGTGATCCGTGCGCAAACCATGCGCGCTGTCAACGGCTACCAAACCGCTAAAGGCTTGCCAGTCGATGCTTATTTGAACCTGGAGACTGTGAAGTCTTTGGGCGTATCGCCAAAATAAGCTTTGTCGCTTTATGACAAGAGCTCCTTCGGGAGCTCTTTTTTTTGGCTCGCGGATAATACGGGCTATGACAAAAAGCAAAGGACGGGTGGTGGTGGGCTTAAGCGGCGGCGTGGACTCGGCCGTCAGTGCGCACCTGCTTAAGGAGCAAGGCTATGAGGTGATCGGCATCTTCATGAAAAATTGGGAGGATGACAATGACAGTGAATTTTGCTCCAGTAATATAGATTTTGTAGACGCCGCTGCGGTAGCCGACGTAGTGGGCATTGAAATAGAGCATGTCAATTTTGCCGCCGACTACAAAGACCGCGTGTTTGCCGAGTTTGTGCGCGAATACCAAGCGGGCCGCACACCCAACCCTGATATTTTGTGCAATGCTGAGATTAAATTTAAATCGTTTCTAGACCATGCCATGCGCTTGGGTGCCGAGAAAATCGCCACAGGCCACTATGCCCGCGTGCGGCACAACACCACCACTGGCCTGCACGAACTGCTCAAAGGCTTAGACCCTGGCAAAGACCAAAGCTATTTTTTGCACCGCTTAAACCAAAAGCAGTTGGCAAAGACTTTGTTCCCGGTCGGTGAGCTGCACAAAACTGAAGTACGCCGCATTGCAGAAGACATTGGCCTACCCAACGCTAAAAAGAAAGACTCCACCGGCATCTGCTTTATTGGCGAGCGGCCGTTTAGAGAATTTCTAAACCGCTACAACAGCCAAGAACCCGGCCCGATTAAAAACGACCAAGGCCGCACGATTGGTGAGCATGTGGGCTTGAGCTTTTACACCTTGGGTCAACGCCAAGGTTTGGGCATTGGTGGCCTCAAAGCCAAAGGCGCTGACCTGCAAGCCGCGCGCGACAAAGGCCAGCGTGGTGTGGGCGAGCACGCGCCGTGGTTTGTAGCGCGCAAAGACATGGATAAAAATATTTTGTGGGCCGTGCAGGGGCATGACCACCCGTGGCTACTATCCCCCAGCTTGCATGCCAACGACGTAAGCTGGTGCGCAGGCACCCCACCCGCTGAGGGTGTGTACGGCAGCAAAGCGCGCTACCGACAGGCCGATGCGCCGTGCACCTTGTCTTATCTTCAAAACGAAGGATTTGATCTGCAATTCCCCCAGGCTCAGTGGGCTGTCACACCGGGGCAGTCGGCGGTGTTGTATGACGGGGATGTGTGTTTGGGTGGCGGGGTGATTGATAGTAAGACTGGTGTTTGACTTGAATTTCTTGCCTAATGACCTCGTAGTCCAAGTATTTATTAGTTAGTTAGCTATTAAATTAATAGTACTGATAATTCTAAGACAGTCTGTAGGTTTCCAGGTGAATGCTGGTTTCAGTGTTGCTAATACCTTTCACTAGGCGAATGCGCTCTAGCGTTTTGCCCAAATCTTGCAGGTTGTCGGCACGCAGCTCGGCCAGCAAATCCCAGCGGCCGTTGGTG
>JANOSN010000470.1:0-1595 GCA_031415895.1 Polaromonas sp.
GGGGCGGCGCATATCACGGCGCATGCGGTCGCTCACATCACCACGCTGCTTAATGGCCTCACTAGTCCAAGCTTGCGGCTCGGGCAGGTCGTCATAGGGGCAGCCAGCGTCGGGCGAGGTACGCCACAGCACGGCGCGTACAGCGCGGCCTACGGGCAGGTCTTCGTCGCGAATGCGCTTGAGCACAGCGCGCTCAAAAGCGTAGGTGTGAGATGAAAAATATTCGTCCCAATGTTGCATGGTGACCTGCAGTTGGAAAAAGGCTTTTTCGTCGTCAGCAATGGTGACTACTTCATAGTCCAGCCAGTGCGCGGGGATGCCGTAGATCTCTGCGGTTCGGGTGGCAGCAGATTTGACCAGTTCACGCGCGGCACGCAGGTCAGCACCCCGCAAAGCCAGCGGCACTGGCTGGCCGTCTAAGTCATGAAAACTGGTACTGGGCGAAGGTGCCTCGTCCTCGTTTGATTCTTTAAATATTTTTGAAAGCCAGCCCATAAACGTAGTGCCTCAGGATATTGTTATGCCGCAATTGTTAACTTGGGATTGTAGGCAGGCTTGTAATTTGGTACGCAGTTTTTTACATTTACGGCGATATATGTGGGCAAATGGGCGATGAACGTAGTTTTGCCCCAACTGTGTTGATTGAGTACAAGTTATATTGACCTTTGAATAGTTTAGGTTTAAAGTAAATGCATGAATATTTTATGCATAGGCGGTGGGCCCGCAGGTTTGTACTTTGCGCTGCTGATGAAACAGCACCAGCCCAGCGCGCGCATTGTGGTGGTAGAGCGCAACAAGCCGTTTGACACCTTTGGCTGGGGCGTGGTGCTAAGCGACCAGACCATGGGCAACCTGCACACGGCCGACCCTGTGACGGGCCAGCAGATAGGCGATGCGCTAAACCACTGGGACGATATTGAGCTGTTTTTTAAAGGTAAAGCTATTCGCTCTACGGGCCACGGCTTTTGCGGCATTGGGCGCAAACATTTGCTCAACATTTTGCAAGAGCGCTGCCAGCAGCTGGGTGTGGAGCTGGTGTTTGAGGTGGACTGCGATGACGACCAGGCCCTGGCTGCGCAGTACCACGCTGATTTGGTGATAGCCGGTGACGGCCTGAACAGCCGCATTCGCACGCGCTACGCCGCCACCTATGAGCCTGATGTGGACCTGCGCCAATGCCGATTTGTGTGGCTGGGCACGAAAAAAACTTTTGATGCATTTACCTTTTGTTTTGAGCAAACCGAGCATGGCTGGTTTGCGGTGCACGCCTATAAATTTAACGAAGACACCTCAACGTTTATTGTAGAAACGCCCGAGGCCGTGTGGCAAGCGCATGGGCTGGACGCGATGAGCCAAGATGAGGCCACGGCGTTTTGTGAAAAACTATTTGCCAAATATCTGGATGGCAATGCGCTGATGACCAACGCGGCGCACCTTCGCGGCTCGGCCAACTGGATACGCTTTCCGCGTGTGATGTGCAAGCACTGGGTGCACCGCGAGGTGATTAACGGACGGGCCGTGCCGATTGTTTTAATGGGCGACGCAGCGCACACAGCGCACTTTTCTATTGGGTCGGGTACCAAGCTGGCTTTGGA
>JANOSN010000471.1:0-2532 GCA_031415895.1 Polaromonas sp.
GCATCAAGGAGGAGCCCAAAGGGCGGGGGACAGCCGCGGAGCCAATCAACCCAAGCACCGGACCGTACAAAAACCCAAAGAGCTCAAATAGCTCAAATAGCTCAAATAGCTCAAAACCCATGAGCACCCTGAAACTCTTGGCCAAAAACACCACCGTACGCGTAGGCGCTGGTGTGCTGGGCGTGCTGATCGTTATTGCATTGCTGGCACCGTGGCTGGGCACGCTTGATCCTGCCGCCATGGACTCGGCCAATATCAACAACGCAGTAGGCTTGGCTGGCAGCTTCGCGCAGCTAGACGGCAGCAATTTAGCGCACACCTTTTGGTTTGGCAGCGACAGCTTTGGCCGCGACATTTATAGCCGCGTGCTGTATGGCACCCGCGTCTCGCTCATTATTGGCCTGACCACAGCTTTGGTAGCCATTGGCATGGGTGCGCTGCTGGGCATGCTGGCAGGTTATTTTAGAGTGGTCGATGCTGTGCTGATGCGCTTTATGGACGGGCTAATGGCGATTCCCTCCATCTTGCTGGCCATAGCCCTAGTGGCCGCGCTGGGCGCGCAGCTGTGGACTGTGGTGGTAGCCATTGCCATCCCCGAGATTCCGCGCGTTACGCGCTTGGTGCGCTCGCTAGTGCTCACCTTGCGCGAAGAGCCTTTTGTTGAAGCTGCCAAAGCGCTGGCCACACCGACACATGTGATCTTATGGCGGCATATTTTGCCCAATGCTATGGCGCCGTTGATTGTGCAAGGCACTTTCGTGGCGGCTGCAGCAGTGCTGACTGAGGCCGTGCTGAGTTTTTTGGGCCTCGGTTTGCCCGCCGATATTCCTACTTGGGGCAACATCATGGCCGAAGGGCGCGTGCAGTTTAGCCAGCACCCCGGCAACGTGTTGTTTCCTGCTATGTTTTTAGTGCCTACGGTGCTGGCTATCAATTTGCTGGGCGACGGCCTGCGTGATGTGCTTGACCCTAAGTTTGCCAAACGTTAGGTTGCACCATGAGCGTTTTGCGCATTGATAACTTGAGCGTTGCCCTCCCTGCAGGGGCTGACCGCGCACTGGCTATTGACAACGTGTCGCTCAGTATTGAGCCGGGCAAAACGCTGTGTGTGGTGGGTGAATCAGGCTCGGGTAAATCGGTGATGGCTACTGCTGTGATGGGTTTGCTAGCTAAAGAACTGAAAGTTACCAACGGCAGTATTCAATTAACCATTGACAAGTTACCCCCTACCGTTCGGTCTGAGCTTGTCGAAGTACCCGTGAGGCCTTCGACAAGCTCAGACCGAACGGAGACTTTAGATCTTCAAAAAATTTCCGTGCAAAGCCTGCGCGCCCTGCGCGGCAAGTCTATGGGCATGGTGTTTCAAGAGCCGATGACCGCGCTGAACCCTGTGATGCGCTGCGGCGACCAGATCGACGAGCTGCTGCGCACCCACACCGACTGGGCTGCAGATAAACGCCGTGCTGAGGTGCTGGCTATTTTAGAGCGCGTAAAGCTGCCCGAGCCTGCACGCATGGTGCGCAGTTTTCCGCACCAGCTGAGCGGCGGGCAGCGCCAACGCATTGTGATTGCTATGGCCGCCATCTTGAAGCCCGCGCTGCTGATTTGCGATGAACCCACCACAGCGCTGGATGTGACTACGCAAAAAGAAATTTTGCGTTTGATTGCTGACCTGCAGCGCGAGCAAGGTAGTGCGGTACTGTTTATCACGCACGACATGGGCGTGGTGGCTGAGATCGCTGACCACGTGATGGTGATGCACCAAGGCCGCGCTGTAGAACAAGGCGAGGCTAGCCAAGTGCTGCTGCGCCCACAGGCTGCGTACACGCAAATGCTGCTAGCTGCCGTGCCCAGCATGACGCCCCCGCCCGCCAAACCCGAGCCCACTGGGCAGCCCCGGGCGCGTGCAGTGGCCGTGGGCAAAACCTACACCAGCCGCGACTGGCTAGGCCGCGCGCGCCATACCGAAGCGCTGATAGATGCCGCGTTAGAAGTACGCGCAGGCGAAACCGTGGGCGTGGTGGGCGAATCCGGCAGTGGCAAGTCCACACTGGCGCGCTGCATTATCCGTTTGATCGATGCCACAGTGGGCCAAATTTACTGGGGCGCAGACGAAGTTTCCACCTTAAGTGAAGGCCAGCTGCGCCCATTGCGCTCGCATATTCAAGTGGTGTTTCAAGACCCCAACCGATCGCTGAACCCGCGCCGCAAGGTGGGCGACAGCATCATCGAAGGGGCGATGAATTTTGGTGCTACGCGTGCGCAGGCTACTGCACTGGCCGGGCAACTGATGGACCAAGTCAAGTTGCCGCGTGAAGCCCTGCAGCGCTACCCCAGCCAGTTCAGCGGTGGGCAGCGCCAGCGCTTAGCCATTGCCCGCGCGCTGGCCTGCAAGCCGCAAGTGCTGGTGGCTGACGAGGCCGTGAGTGCGCTGGACGTGAGCGTGCAGGCGCAAATTTTAAAGCTGCTGCGCGAGGTGCAGGCTGAGCTAGGTTTGGGGCTGATCTTCATCACCCACGACCTGCGGGTGGC
>JANOSN010000472.1:0-2126 GCA_031415895.1 Polaromonas sp.
CTCGATACCTTCTACAAGAAAGAAGCCATTGCGGGTGCGGCCATGGCCAAGTCTATTAACCTGCTAGCACAGTAAGCTGATTGCATGCGCTAACTGGATGTGCCAGGGCGCTTAAAAAACTAGTTTAGCAATGAAATATGCCGATAGTCCAAGTATTCATTAATCAAACAGCTACAAAATAGATAGCAATAGGGTAAATCTGAGGTATCCAAAGAATCACTTTAACCTACAATTAGCAACACTAATCACGTTTTTAAACTCGCATATCTATCCCCATGAAGTCGGCCTACTTTTTGTACCTTTTGCTGGCCTTGGTACTCGTGGGTTGCGCACACCACAGCAGCACAGTACCTGCAGCCGATAGCCCTACCTTACAAGCCAGCGCTGAGCAACTGCAATGGTCACAAGACACACTGTGGCAAACCTACCACCTGCCGGGTAAAAAACGCACCCGTTATAGCAAAGTGCAAATGGACGGGCGTGATGCCATGTTGGCCGTGGCCAATTCTTCTGCCAGCATGCTGCGCAAAAAAATTCGTTTGAATGCCAAAGATCTGCAGCAGGTGAAATTTTCGTGGAAGGTGCCGCAGCTGATTGACAATGCGGATGTCGCGCTGCGTGAAACCGACGATTCACCCGTGCGCATCGTGTTAGCGTTTGAAGGCGACCGCTCAAAATGGTCAACTAAAAACGCCATGCTGTCTGAGCTGTCGCACGCTATCACCGGCGAAGAGCTGCCCTACGCTACCCTGATGTATGTGTGGAGCAACCAAAGCGCGCCTGGCACCGTCATTCATAACCCGCGCACTGACCGAATTCGCAAAATTGTGGTCGAGTCAGGTGGCAAAAATTTAAACCAGTGGCTGGACTACGAACGCGATATCAAAGCTGACTTTCAGCGCGCGTTTGGCGAAGCCCCTGGCGCGCTGGTAGGCTTGGCGCTAATGACTGACACGGACAACACCCGCAGCCAATCTAAAGCCTATTACGGCCCGGTGTCGGTGCGCACTGCGCCATAAACGCTGGTTTAAGCTTCAAGCGCTAGCCTCTGCAGCAGCCCGGCCACGCTGCATGTCTACCTTCATCAAAATTACTAAGCCCACGATGAACAGCACGGCTGTAGAGGCTATAGCAATTCGCTGGTTACCGCCCGTAGCCCACGTGATAGCGCCATAGGTTAGCGGCCCAATGATGCTGGCCAGCCGCGTAGCAAAAGTCCATAAGCCAAAAAATTCACCCGTTTGCGCGCGCGGTGCCAGCATGCCTGCCATGGCGCGGCCTGCCGATTGGCTGCTGCCCATACACAGGCCCGCCAATGCAGCAGCGTACCAAAACCCGCCTTTGGTGGTGGTGAGTGCGGCCACGATACAAGTGATGGTCCAGCCCACCAACGTGAGCCCGAGCGCTTGTTTGTGGCCCACGCGGTCTTGCAAATAGCCACAGCCAAAAGCGCCCACTGCAGCCGCTAAATTCAGCACAAAAATCAGCACCATCGTCTCTTGCTGTTTGAAGCCAATCACCTGCTCGGCATAAATAGCTGCCAGCGTAATGGCCACGGCCACACCGCCTTGGTAGAACACCGCGCACACCAGCAGCCATTTGAAGTCTTGGTAACGCTCTGCTTGCTTATACGTCGTGTGAAGCTGCATTAAAGAGGCCTTAAATCCACTTTGCTGCAAGGCGGCGGGGTTAGGCACAGCGCGCTCTTTGAGCAGCTTAAACGTAACGCAAGCAGATGCGCCATAAATAAACGCCGTGATCAGCATCGTCACCGGAACAAAGCTGTCGGCCTTAATGCCCTGCCCGCCTGCCCAAATCACGTAGCCCAAGCAAATGCCAAGCGCCAGCATGCCGCCAAAGTAACCAAAGCTCCAACCCCAGCCGCTGACCTTGCCCATACCATTGGGTGTGGCCAGTTCGGGTAAGAATGAAGCAGTTAGCGACTCGCCATAACTGAAAAAAGTATTGGAGACCACGATCAACACAAACGCCAGCGCCACACTGCCTGGCCCAGCAAATGCCAAGGCCGCTGTAGACAGCACGCAGCCTGCAGTAAACAGCATCAGCAACTTTTTCTTAGCCGCGCGCATATCGGCTATCGCACCCAAGCTGGGCATGGTCAGCAT
>JANOSN010000473.1:0-1963 GCA_031415895.1 Polaromonas sp.
TCTAAAAATATTTGGCGCATAGGTTTTCTCTAGTTGCTGTGATGTTAACCAAAAAATTCAGAAAAAAAGGCAGCACCTTTTCAGATGCTGCCCCGAACCTTAGAGAAACTTTTAAAAATTACATTTTCTTAAACTCAATACGGCGGTTTTTGGCCTTGCCTCACTGAGCGTTTGGTTAGGGTCGTCCTTGCCCACATTATCGGTATGACCGCCTACCTCGAAAGGCCTTTTAATGCACGGCACCACTACCTCCAGCAGTTTGCGCGCATCGGCAGTAAGGTCAGCCTTACTAGTGGCAAAGGTGGCCGCTACCACTACCGAGTCACCGCACTGCACATCTTCAGCTTTAGCCGCTGGGGCCGATGCAATGGTCAGTTGGTTATCAATGGTGGCGTTGGTGTAGAAGGCTTTAGCTTCATCACCGCGTGTGGCCTTCACCGCATCGCTAGCCACCGCTCCCAGCAAGGTGACAGTTATTGCACCTTTGGCAGCAGCATCGTGATCGGGGTGAAATTTTTGTAGGTGTCGTAGAGCAGCTTGGCAAACAAACCGGGTTTCACTGCAAACGGCGAAGCCGTCATCAGCTAGGTGTGGCCATCTTTGAACTTAACCCCCAAGTCGGTGCCAATTTGCGTAGGCCAAGTGTTCGTTTGGGCTACGGCAGAAAATGCTGCGCTGGTGACACATACCGGGTTAGTACTATGCAATATTCACATCTTGCTGCCATTGCCCAAATTGCGTGTAGAGTAGTGGCATGACTTCACGCACTACCCCACGCTCCAAAACCACCACCTCTAAAAACATTGCCATCATCGGTGCAGGGCTAGCGGGCCTGACTGCGGCACGCACCTTGGCCCAAGCTGGCCACCGCGTGACAGTGTTTGACAAAAGCCGAGGCGTAGGTGGGCGCATGTCCACCAAACGTACCGAATTTGGCAGCTTTGACCACGGCGCGCAGTACTTTACCGTGCGCGATGCGCGGTTTCGCACCCTCATGCAATGGGCGCTGACTGCCGATGAAAACGTAGCACGCCCGTGGGCTGCCAACGCCGTGCGCGTGCTCGATGCCACGGGCCGCAAAGCCGCCGCTGCCCTGCCCGCTGCCGAGCCGCACTGGGTGGGCCAGCCCGGCATGAACTCTCTGGCCCAACTATGCGCCCGGCCACTGCATGAGGCAGGCCGCTTGATGCTGAATACCCGGATACACCGCATCACGCGCACCAGCGCTGGATGGACGCTAAACGCGGTAGACGCCAACGACTTGGATGCCGTCTACACCGGGTTTGACAGCGTTGTCATGGCCATCCCTAGCGTGCAATCTGCCGAGTTGCTGCGCAACTCAGAGATTCAATCAGCATGGGCCAACGCTGTCGATGCAGTTGTGGTAGCACCTTGCTGGACGCTGATGTTGGCCTTCCCCAGCTCGGTGCCGATTTCGCCTACCAAGCCAGCTATCCCACTGGGCCCGCAATGGAGCGCCGCGCGCAGCACCCACCACCGGGTGTCATGGCTAGCACGCGAAACCTCAAAACCCGGCCGCGAGAACATCGAACGCTGGACCGTACAAGCCAGCGCCGACTGGAGCCGTGAACACCTAGAAGACGACGCCCCGCGCGTGAAAGCCAAGCTGCTTAAAGCCTTTGCCGAAGTTACCGGCATACGCGCAGAGCCCGACTACGCCGAGGTGCACCGCTGGCGCTTTGCCAAAACCGAAACACCCCTAGGTAAAAACTATCTGTGGGATGCCAAATCTGGCCTAGGCATCTGCGGCGACTGGTGCATAGGCCACCGCGTAGAAGACGCTTTTGTCAGCGCTCTTGAGCTGGCACTCGCCACCAAATAAAGAAGCCGGCTTGAGTGCCGCATTCGAAGTGGCAAGCTTGAGAACCAGTTACGTCGGACGTTTTGCGCCCTCACCTACCGGGCCATTGCACGCAGGCTCTCTGGTGGCGGCGCTGGCCAG
>JANOSN010000474.1:0-5503 GCA_031415895.1 Polaromonas sp.
ATCGCCTGTGCATTTGGCATTCAGGCGCTGGTCTAGGATTTGGTCTGCTTGGGCGCGGGTGGGGGGCGGCTTTTTGCAGGGCTTGGCCGCCGCCGTTGGTGGCAATGCCGTAGCACACCGAGGCAAACAGCGCGCTGCGCGGCTGAGTAGTGTGGCTGCCGCCTTGCCACTCAGGGTCGTTTTTAATCGAGTCGGTAATCAAACGGCGCAGGATCCAGTTGCGGCTGGACATTTCGGTAGGCTGGGAGGCCATGGGCACCAGTGCGTCCATGAATGCGGGTGCTTGGTGCCCCATATCCAGGTTTGCATGCCGCCCATCGAGTTGCCGATGTCCAGGCGCAGGTGCTTGATGCCAAGATGCTCGGTGACCAAACGGTATTGCGCGTCAACCATGTCGTCATAATTGTATTTAGGAAAGGCGGCGCGCAGGATGATGAAGTATTTGCTGGCGTCTAGCGGCTGGCCTGCGCCAAACAGCTCGCCTGCAAAGCCGGGGTTGAGCATGACCATGCCAGAACCCTTAGTACCGTGCAGCACCAACACGGGCTCGCCTTTCGGGTTGCCTACCGTTGTGTAGTTCAGCCGCAGCTCAGGCAATACCTGGCCAGTATGAAAGCGAAAGTCTTTGACGACCCAGCTGCCTTCTTTAGGCGTGGGGAAATCGGCGGCGTTGGACACTGTGCTCAACGCTAGTAACAGCGCGCAAATGACAGTAGGTAAGGAAAATAATTTCATAGCCGGTTCCTGAGTTCTAATACAACAATTTATCTCATTGCAAACCCCAAAAGGGATAGGCATTTACCTAGTTCAGCCCATGCCACCCATCTTGTACCTCTTTGCACTGACTAACTTAGTCATTGGCACAGGTGCATTTGTGCTGACGGGCATCTTAAAACCCATGAGCGATGACTTAGGTGTTAGCGTTGCGGCGGCTGGCCAAGCGATGACGGCGTATGCAGTAGCATCGGCTTTTTTAGCGCCACTGGCCATCGTGGCCACGGGCCGCTGGCGGCGTAAACGGGCACTGCAGTTTGGCTTGTTTTTATTTTTTGCGGGCAGCGTGGTGTGCGCTGTGTCACCCAACCTATCTACGCTGCTGGGCGGCCGAGCGTTGATGGGCATTGGCTCTATGTATTCGGCCTTGGCATCAGGCTTAGTAGTGGCCATGGTGCCGCCTGCCGTACGGGCGCGTGCATTGGCGCTGGTTTTTTCGGGTATCAGCTTAAGCTATGCCATAGGTTTACCGCTGGGTACTTGGCTGGGTTTTACCTACGGCTGGCATGCACCCGTGGCCTTGGTGGCGGTGGGCTGCCTACTGGCCATCGCGGCTTTGAGCTATTTTTTGCCTCACACCATTGCAGCGCCGGGCGCCAGTTTTGCAGGGCTAGGCGGTGTGCTGCGCCGCTGGGACATTGTTCGCATCTGGGCGCGCACCCTGCTGTATTTTGTAGCCATCTTTAGCGTATTTGCCTACGTAGGCCCAGTGCTGCAGGCGCTGTACCCGATGTCGGCTTCGCAGCTAAGCTTTGCCTTGGTGTTGTTTGGCATCAGCGGCGTGGTGGGTACGTTTGCGGGCGGTTGGGCATCAGACAGGTTTGGGCCGATTCGCACGCTGCGCTTTAATTTAGCGGCATTTATTATCACCATGCTGTGTGTGCCGCTCACGCTAGGCAGTTATCCACTGGTGGTGGGTATTTTTATATTTTGGGGCGTTGCAGGCTTTTCGTTGGGTGCCCCGCAAATGTCACGTATGACCAGCCTATTGCCCGCGCAAGCGCCACTGCTGCCGAGCTTAAATGCCTCGATGATTTACCTGGGCACGGCATTGGGTGCCATTGTCAGCGGCGCTGTAGTTGTTTCTGTCGGTTTTGACAAGCTGGCATGGGTAGGCGCGCCCTTTGCCATGGCTGCCTATGCGTCATTGTGGTTTGACAAAACATCAAACAGCGAAACCTAATTACTATCAATTTCATAGCTGCTTGAGTAGTAAATACTTGGACTACATGCCAATTTGACCTGATTAGCCAGATGCCTCAGATAACTAGCCCGTTCACCCTGAGCTTGTCGAAGGGTTTATGAGGGCTTCGACAAGTTCAGCCCGAACGGTTATTTTTCAGCATCTGAGGCATCTGGCTAATCAGGCAATTTGATTGATAATTTGACTATGACACGCCCATTATTTGATCTGCAAGGCCACCGTGGCGCGCGCGGCCTGCTGCCTGAGAACACCTTACCCGCTTACGAGGCCGCGTTGCAAATAGGTGTGAGCACGCTTGAGCTAGATGTAGGTGTATCCAGCGATGGCGTGGTGGTGATCAGCCATGACCGCGCGCTGAACCCAGAGATCACCCGCGATGCACAAGGCCAGTGGTTAGCGGCACCGATTTTAGTTAACTCACTGAGCATTGAGCAGCTACAAAGCTACGACGTGGGCCGCATCAACCCTGCCAGCGCTTACGCATCGCGCTTTCCTGGCCAAGCCCCGCGTGACGGTACACACATGCCTGCGCTGGCGCAGCTGTTTGAGCGTATGCAGCACACGCATTTGCACTTTAATATCGAAACCAAGATCTCACCTGAAAAACCCACTGAGACGTTGAGCCCCAGTGAGTTTGTTGACGCCTTGCTGGCTGTGGTGCAACAGCACAACATGCAGCACCGGGTGATAGTGCAAAGCTTTGACTGGCGCACCCTGCAGCTGGTGCACCAACGCGCACCAGGCATGCGCACGGCCTGCCTGACAGCGCAGCAGCCATGGACTGACAACATCAGACACCAAGGCCCCCGCGCGACAGCGTGGACTGGCAATGTGCGCGCGCAAGACCATAGCGACGTGCCCAGCATGGTGCGCGCAGCGGGCAGTAGCATTTGGTCACCTTATTTTGGTGACATCACAGCAGCTTTGGTCAGTAAAGCCCAGGCCCTAGGTTTGAAGGTGGTGCCTTGGACTGTTAACACCGCGCAAGAGATCGATACAGTAATCGGCATGGGTGTGGACGGTTTGATTTCTGACTACCCCAACATTGCGCTAGAACGCTTACAACTGCTGGGGATACCTGTAGTTTTTGGCTAACTTGGCTTTAAACTCAAACCTTGTTTAAATTTTAGGGAAGACTTTTATGAACGCACTCTCCAACCGCCGTATCGCACTACTAGCCCTCGCATCTGCCGCTTTGATAGCAGGCTGCAGCAAAACACCTGAGCCAGCTAAGCCTGCCACCACAGCGCCTGCGCCAGCTGCTGCAGCACCCGCCCCTGTAGCCAAAGTTTACGTAGTGGGTACCGACGCGGCCTATGCCCCGTTTGAATCGCAAGCCCCAGGCGGCGAGATTGTGGGCTTTGATGTGGACGTGGTCAAAGCCGTGGCAGCCAAAGCTGGCATCGAAGTTAAATTTATCAACACACCGTGGGAAGGCATTTTTAAAACGCTAGACACGGGTGAGCGTGACATGGTGGTGTCTGCAGTAACTATTACTGATGAGCGCAAGTTGACGATGGATTTTTCCGCGCCTTACTTCAACGCCAACCAGTTGATTGCAGTCAAAGAAGACTCTAAAGTTACGAAGTTTGATGATTTGAAAAAACTCAAAGTAGGCGTGCAAACTGGCACCACCGGTGACGAGGTAGTGCAAAAGCTGCTAGGTAAAACCAGCACCAGCATTAAGCGTTTTGAATCTACCCCCCTAGCCCTTAAAGAACTAGAAGCCGGCGGTGTAAATGCAGTAGTAGCTGACAACGGCGTGGTGCAACACTACATTCAAAACAACCCAGCAGCCAAGTTCAAAAGCGTAAGCGATGCATCGTTTACCCCTGAGCAGTACGGCGTGGCCATGAAAAAAGGTAATACTGAGCTGCAAAAGAAAATCAATGATGCACTGTCAGCCATTCAATCGGACGGCAGCTTAGACGCCATCCATGTAAAGTACTTTGGTGCCAAGCCCGTGGCCACTGCTACAGCCCCTGCAGCCGCACCTGCTGCACCTGCCGCATCTGCGTCTAAGTAAACTGCGCAATTTCCTTGCGTTTTAGCTAGCACTTTAACCAACGTTTAAATTTTAATAACTTATGGATTTACGTTGGGACATCCTCACGCCGTATGCGCCCTTGTTTGTGCAAGGCGTGTGGATGACAGTGCAGCTCACCGTCATAGCCTTGGTGCTAGGGCTTTTAGCAGGCTTGATGATTGGGTTAGTTACGTCACAGCCCGCCACTGGCTGGCGTCGCTTGGTGCGATGGCTGTGTGTCGCCTATGTGGGATTTTTCAGGGGCACGCCGCTGTTTGTGCAGATTTTATTAGTGCACTTTGCGTTGATGCCCACTTTAATTCACCCTGACAACGGTTTGCTGTTAACGGGCGAGGCCGCAGCACAACTGCGCCAAAACTACGGCGCATTCATATCGGGTGCGGTCGCCCTCACACTCAATGCTGCGGCTTACATTAGCGAGATCGTGCGCGCAGGCATTGCGTCTATTGAACGCGGCCAAACGCAGGCTGCGAAAAGCTTGGGGCTAAGCCACCAACAGTCCATGCGCTACATCGTGCTGCCCCAGGCGCTGCGCCGCATGGTGCCACCGCTGGTCAACGAAGCCATCACCTTGCTAAAAGACTCGTCCTTAGTCTCTGCCATTGGCTTGGCCGAGCTGGCGATGGCCGCCCGCACGGTGGCGGGTGCGTATTCGCGCTATTGGGAGCCGTATTTAGCTATCTCAGCCATGTACTTGATCATGACGTGGATATTGACCGTGCTGTGCCGCAAACTAGAAACACCTGCAGAGCACGGTGGCCACTAAACTGCATTAAAAGTGCTTATAGTCCAAGTATTTATTGATTAGTTAGCTATTAAATACATAGCAGACATTGAACTTTTTTTAAAGATGTTTATGCGCAGACGCTTTATGCGCTTTGCCAAACTGCGATGGCCCTGCGCGCCCAGTCGAAGCGGGCGCTTGGCGTGCACGGTCATGTAGCGCTTCAATCAAATGGCACGATGCGTCTTGGCCGTTGCAGCGTTTGCGCAGCGCCACCAGGTCAATCTCAAGCTGCGCTAACTCGGCCAAGCGCTCACGCACATGGCCTATATGGTCATCCAAAGTCTCGCGCGCCGTTTGGCAATCGGCTTTTTTACGCAGGTTTAGCCCCAGCAGGCTGCGCACCTCGGTCAGCGACATGTCCAGAGTGCGCAGCATGCGAATAAAGCGTAGCTGATGAACATCTTCATCGCTGTACATACGGTAACCATTAGCCGCCGTGCCCAGGGGCTTAATCAGCGCTTCTTTTTCGTAATAACGAATGTTCGCCGCGCTCACACCGCTCAACTGCGCAGCTTGGCCAATTTGATAGCCCTGCATGATATGTGGTTTTAAACTTGCCATGGTTTGACCTTAGAGTTACTTTATGGTTTCCAATTCTAATCATGAACATACAACCTACGCAATCCCCCGAAGCATCTCAAGCAGACTGCTGCAAATCTGACATTCAGCACGACCACGGCCTGGGCGATAT
>JANOSN010000475.1:0-10507 GCA_031415895.1 Polaromonas sp.
AACCGTGCGGTAGATCGCGAATAAAACCCACAGTGTCCGATAGGCTAACCGACTGCTGCGCATCACCTAAATAGAGTGACCGAGTCGTCGTGTCTAGCGTGGCAAACAATTGGTCTGCCGTATAAGCGCGGGCTTTAACTAAGGCGTTGAACAAAGTAGATTTGCCTGCATTGGTGTAGCCCACCAGCGATATACCAAAGTGGTCTTGCCGGCCACGCTGGCGGCGCTGGGTGCCACGTTGCTTTTTAACTTGTTCTAGCTTGGCTTTGGTGCGCTTAATTGTCTCGCCAATCATGCGGCGGTCAAGTTCAATTTGCTTTTCTCCTGGGCCACCGCGCGTGCCGATAGCACCTTGCTGGCGCTCTAGGTGTGACCAGCGGCGCACAAGCCGTGTAGACAAGTATTGCAGACGCGCCAGCTCCACCTGCATCTTGCCCTCATGGCTGCGGGCGCGCTGGGCGAATATTTCTAAAATCAGCAAAGTACGGTCATTCACCGCCAAGCCGGTGTGGCGTTCTAAATTGCGCTGCTGGGCGGGGCTGAGCGACTGGTCAAACAGAATTTCAGTGGCACCGTGGGCGAGTGCCAATGCTTTGATTTCATCGGCTTTACCCGTGCCTACAAACAGCGCTGCATCGGGTGCTTTGCGTTTGCAAGAGATACGGTGTACCGGGGTCATACCTGCGGTTTGCGCCAGCAGGCCCAGTTCTTCAAGCTCACCATCAAAGTGGGGCAAACCAAGGTCTACCCCTACCAAAACGACTTTGACTTGCTCTATCGCCTCAGTCTTGGTGCTGTGACCGTCATTGCGCAGGGGCAGCTCCTAGTGCAGCATCTTCCTCGATATGCACATTAGTAAACGCTACTGCGCGACCCGGCACGATAGTGGAAATGGCGTGTTTGTACACCATTTGCGTAACGGTGTTGCGCAGCAACACGACATACTGATCAAACGACTCAATCTGCCCTTGAAGTTTAATGCCGTTCACCAGATAAATCGATACGGGCACATGCTCGCGGCGAAGTTGGTTTAAAAACGGGTCTTGTAAAAGTTGGCCTTTGTTAGTGCTCACGATATGCTCCGTGTTCAAAAAGAACTGTTAATAAAAATTGTTAAAAGACTACCGAACTTACCATAGACTTCTGCCAAATTCAAAAGTTCAGCCAATGCCAGTTGGATTTTCAGGTTTATTCTTTGTCGCTGTAAGGGTTGCTTGACGATTTCATCTCCACCCGCAGCGGGGTGCCAGTCAAGTCAAACGCTTTGCGAATACGACCTTCTAAAAATCTTTTGTAGGAATCTGTAATGCCTTCAAGCGAATTACCATGCACTACTACCACAGGCGGGTTCATGCCGCCTTGGTGGGCATAACGCGGCTTGGGGCGGAACATTCCAGCGCGCTGCGGGGCCTGGAATTGCACGGCCTCCAGCAGCAAACGTGTGAGCATGGGAGTGGACATTTTGCACGTAGCCGACTTATGGGCTTGGGCAATCGACTTCCACACAGGGCCTAAACCTTGTCGCTTAGTGGCCGAGATCATGTGCATATTGGCAAACTTCAAGAAACTTAAGCGCAGCTCAATCGAGCGTTGCAATTGCTCACGTTGGTAAGCGTCCACAGCATCCCATTTGTTCACAGCCAGTACCACAGCGCGACCTGAGTCCAAAATGTAACCCGCAATATGTGCGTCTTGATCAGTTATGCCTTGGGTGGCATCAAGCAGCAGCAGCACGACGTTAGCCGACTCGATGGCTTGCAATGTTTTGACTACAGAGAATTTTTCAATCGCCTCAAACACTTTGCCTTTGCGCCGAATACCTGCGGTGTCGATCAGTTCAAACAGCACGCCGTCGCGCTCAAACGGCACGCTAATGGCATCGCGCGTGGTGCCAGGCATGTCAAAAGCGACCAAACGCTCTTCGCCCAACCAAGTGTTAATCAGCGTTGATTTACCTACGTTCGGGCGGCCTGCTACGGCCAGTTTAATGGCGCCGTTGTCTACTTCAGGCTCGGCTTCTTCATCTAATTTAAGCGGGGCAAAGGCTAGCTCTAGCAGCTCTTTCATGCCCTGCCCGTGCGAGGCAGAAATAGGCATCACATCGCCCAAGCCCAGGGCATAAAAGTCTGATACTTGGTAGCCTTCTTTCAAGCCTTCAGCCTTGTTGGCTGTCAAAATCGTAGGCTTGCCCAGCTTGCGCAGATAGTTGGCAATGTCGTAGTCTTGCGCGCTGATGCCTTCACGCGCATCCACCACAAAAATCACCACATCTGCCTCGGCCACAGCCTGGCGAGTTTGCTTGGCCATTTCTTTATAAATACCGCTCTCGGCCGTGGGCTCAAAGCCGCCAGTGTCGATGACGATGTATTCGAGCTTGCCTTGCTTGCCGTTACCGTAATGCCGGTCACGTGTCAAGCCTGCATAGTCAGCCACAATCGCATCGCGCGACTTGGTCAAGCGGTTAAACAGAGTCGACTTGCCGACGTTGGGGCGGCCCACTAAAGCCAACACTGGTTTCATAAATGGCTTTAGAAAAAGTTATTCGGGCGCAAAGCCGTAGACACCGCCGCTGCGGGTTACCACAATCAAGCTGCCTGCCGCCAAAACGGGCGCAGCTGCAATACCAGACGTGTCAGTGGTCATGCGGTTCAAAGGTGAGCCGTCTTCGCGCGATAGTAAATGCACATTGCCAGCGTTATCGCCCAGCACAACCGTGCGACCCACCACCAAAGGCGCGGTCAGGCTACGGTTTAATAAACGCTCAGTTACCCAAACGCGCTCACCGTCAGCACGTTTCCAGGCAATGACTTTGCCATCTAGCTCAGTGCCCACCACAATGCCTTCATCGCCATGCACGCCTTCAGCGGCGTTGGCGGGCTTGGTCCACTGCAAGGTGCCGCGCGCGGCATCTATGCAACCCACAGCAGCCTGAAAGGCACGTGCGCATACAGTATCGCCTACGCGGCTGGTACGGCCTACGATGTCGACCAACCGCTCAATTTCATTGGTACCACGTGGGGAAGCTATAGGTACTTCCCAGCGGGCTGTGCCGTTAGCAGGATTTAAACCTACCAAACGACCCGATAAACCAACCAACAAAGTGTCGCCCACGGCCTGCAAGCTACCGGCTTGCTGCAGAACCAATGGCTCGCCAGTACGGGTCTGAGTCCACAGCTTACGGCCACTGGCGGCATCAAAGCTGGAGACACTTCGGTCTGCAGCCACTACAAACACGCGGCCGCCAGCCACTAAAGGCGCTGTATATACCTGCGCGCCTAGGCGCATGCGCCACAGCTCTTTACCACCAGCCTCAGCGTTCAGGGCGACCAGCTCGTTCGAGCGTGTCACCACGGCGGCTAATTTGCCATCAAACCCAGCACCTGTGCTGACGGCGCCACCTGCATTGGCACGCCACAGGTCACGCCCATTGACGGCATCTAAGGCAATAACGCTGCCATCAATAGACGTTAAGACCACGGCATTGCCCACCACGGCAGGCAGTGCCCCCGAAGGTACTTGGCCTGCGCGGGCGACCCAAGCTTGGCGCACGCCCAGTAAGGCAGTATTGGTACCCAATTGAGCAGGTTGCGGACGTTTGGAGCCACCCGAACAAGCCGTCAACAGCACAGCAAATGCTATAGAAATAATAGCTGCTTGAGCAGTAGATATTTGGACTTTAGGCATAAATGACATGTAAAAACGTAGTAATGGCGCTATGTGGGGCATTACTTCTTATCGGCCGCTGAAGTCGGTGCAACTGGTGCCACGGGTGCAGGCGCTGCGGCCACCGGAGCGGCAGCACTAGACACAGTGGGTACCAGCGTTTTAGCATCTACGCCCAAAGCATTGAGCTTGACTTCAACCAAACGGCGGTATTCGCTGCGTTCTTCAAAAGATTTGTAGGCTTTTTCGTATTCGGTTTTAGCTTCGGGCTTTTTGCCTTGGGCCATAAAAATATCGCCTTTGCGGTCTGCTACCAAAGGCTCAAACTCTTTGTTAAAGCTACCGGTCAACTGCTGTGCAGCCGCATCGTAGTTTTTGGCATCTAGCAGCAAAGCTGACAGTCGCAGCTTGGCAACCGATTTGTAGCTATCGTCGGCCGCACTGCCTGCCACCCAGGTTAAAGCGGCTTTAGCGCCGTCAGCATTGCCTTTGTCTTGCAAGGTGCGCGCAGCCATCAAACCTGCTTGCGCGGCGTAGGTGGTGCCGCCAAATTTGTCTTTCATATCGTTGAAAGCACGCTCAGTTTTGGTGGCGTCGCCTGCTTTGGCGGCGCGGTCTAGCTCGTCAAACAGGGTCGATGCTTGTGCGGCTTGGCTACGCTGCCAGTAGTTGTAACCGTTGTAGGCTGCAATCGTGCCAAATACCACAATCAGTGCGGCGATGATCATGTTGCCGTATTGGTTCCAAAAAGCCTTGACTTGGTCAAGTTGCTCTTGTTCTTCGAGATCTAAATGTTTTGCCATAGGGGTTGATTGTAGTGGGACGAACAGGTGACAACCTGAAACGAAGGCCGAGATGAAAATTTATGCTTTGATGGCTTGCGCCAAGGCTTGCAGGGCGGACAAGTCAAACAGCTGCTGAGCAGATGGTGCATCCACGTCGCCGCGCAGCGGTTTAAGCGCCACTTTGCTCTGCGCCAGCTCGTCAGTGCCAAAAATCAGTGCAAAGCGCGCGCCACTGCTGTCGGCTTTTTTAAACTGGCTTTTAAAGCTGCCCACGCTGCCGTCTAGGCTGGCATGCATTTGCACGCTTATGCCTTGCGCACGCAAAGCCTGCAAGGTGGTGGCCACGGTGGTTAACACGCTGGCATCGGGCACCACAGCGTACACATCGGGCACGGGGGCGCTGCTGGCCAAAGACTGTTCTTTGAGCAGCTCTAGCACCCGCTCAATACCCATGCCCCAGCCTACTGCGGGGGTGGGTTTACCGCCCAGCGTTTCAAACAAGCCGTCATAACGCCCACCGCCGCACAAGGTGCCCTGGGCACCTAGCTCATCGGTGATAAATTCAAACACAGTATGGCTGTAATAGTCTAGGCCGCGCACCAAACGGGGGTTGATTGTCCAGGCCACGCCGCAGGCCGACAGCAGAGATTTGACGGTGTCCAAGTGCTTGAGCGAGGCCTCCCCCAAATAACTGAGCAACTGTGGCGCGGCCTGCACCATGGCCTGCATAGCAGGGTTCTTGGTGTCCAAAATGCGCAGCGGGTTGGTCTGCAGGCGGCGCTGTGAATCAGCGTCTAGCACATCAGCATGCTGCGAAAAGTATGCCACCAAGGCGGCGCGGTGGGCGGCACGCTCTGTGGGCACACCCAGGCTATTGAGCTCCACACGCACGTTTTTAAGCCCTAAACGGGTGAACAGCTGGTGCACCAACAGCATCAGCTCGGCATCTACCTCTGGACCGGCAAAGCCTAATGCTTCAGCGCCCAGCTGGTAAAACTGGCGGTAGCGACCGCGCTGGGGCCGCTCATGACGAAACATCGGGCCCATGTAGTACAGGCGCTTGCCGCCTTCATAGGTCAGGTTGTGCTCAATGGCAGCGCGCACTACGCCAGGGGTGTTTTCGGGTCGCAGTGTCAGGTGTTCACCGTTGAGCTTGTCTTCAAAAGAGTACATCTCTTTTTCGACAATGTCAGTGGTTTGCCCAGTGCCTTTGACAAACAGGGCTGTCGGCTCGACGATGGGCGTACGGATATTGCGGTAGCTAGACAGCGCCATCACTTGTCGAACATGCTCTTCAAACCATTCCCACACTGCTGAATCAGGCGGCAGAATGTCATTCATCCCTTTGACCGCTGTCAATTTCGTATTACTCACTTCAACTCATCTCTTTGCTATGTTTAGCCTGCAAGGGCTTCGGTTTGCCCAAAGCGTTTTTCAATATAGTTTTCTACCAACACCTGAAATTCGGTAGCGATATTGTCACCACGCAAGGTCAGCGCTTTCTCGCCGTCGATAAACACGGGGGCAGCCGGTGCCTCGCCTGTGCCGGGCAGGCTGATACCAATGTCGGCATGTTTGCTCTCGCCAGGGCCATTGACGATACAGCCCATTACGGCTAGTTTTAAGTTTTCAACGCCGGGATATTTCTTGCGCCACACTGGCATTTGCATGCGCAAAAAGTCATCAATTTGCTTGGCTAAATGTTGGAAAGTGTCGCTGGTGGTGCGGCCGCAACCTGGGCAGGCTGTCACGCTGGGCACAAATATGCGCAGGCCGAGAGATTGCAAAATCTCCGACGCTATTACCACCTCTTGCGTGCGCGACTCGCCAGGTGCGGGCGTAAGCGATACGCGAATGGTGTCGCCAATGCCTTCTTGCAGCAAAATCGACAGCGCCGTGGCTGAGGCCACTGTACCCTTGGTGCCCATACCCGCTTCGGTTAAGCCCAAGTGCAACGCGTAGTCGCAGCGATTGGCCAGCTCGCGGTAGACGCTGACCAAGTCTTGCACGCCAGATACTTTGCAACTGAGCATGATTTGCTCGCCACGCATGCCCATGACCTCGGCACGTTTGGCCGATTCGATGGCTGAGGTAATCAAGGCTTCGTACATCACCTGCTTGGCATCCCAAGGGGTTTTGCGCTGGCTGTTGGTGTCCATCAAACTGGCCAGCAATTCCTGGTCTAGGCTGCCCCAATTGACACCGATGCGTACGGGCTTGTTCCACTTCATGGCCGCGTCGATCATTTGTCCAAATTGCTTGTCGCGCTTGTCGCCCTTACCCACGTTGCCGGGGTTGATACGGTATTTGCTGAGGGCTTCTGCACACGCCGGTACTTCTGTCAATAGGCGGTGACCGTTGTAGTGAAAGTCGCCAATCAAGGGCACGTCAATGCCCATTTTGTCCAGTTGCTCGCGAATGTAAGGCACGGCCTTGGCAGCCTCGGGCGTGTTAACAGTGATGCGTACCATCTCTGACCCCGCAATTGCCAGCTCTTTGACCTGAATAGCGGTACCAATCGCGTCTTCGGTGTCGGTATTGGTCATTGACTGCACACGCACGGGTGCGTCACCGCCCACAGTTACCACACGCGGGCCCCACACCACGCTAGACTGGCGCGTGTGGCGCTTGTGCGGTACAGAAACAGCGATGGGCTGCAAATCTGCAGGTAAACAGTGCTCAGTCATGGCCAATCTCCTACCTCACTTCAAAGCGCAGTACGTTGTCGCGCACCATGTTTTCGCCATCAAATGGCTTGCCGCGTACCACCACCGTAGTTTGATCGGCGCGGCCCACTGTCACGCGTAATGGCAGGGCACCAGTGGCAGCGACGCCCTCGCCTGCGGTAAGCAAGCGGCGCAGTGTGACTTTGCCATTAGCGTCAATCACCTCCACCCAAGACTCACCTTTGGCACGAAACACCACCACACCATCGGTATCTGCCACGGTACTGGTACCTGTAGCGGCAGAGATGACCAGCGTGGGGCTGGCCACTGTAGGCGTGGAGGTGGAGACGGTGAGGCTGGGGCTTAGCGCCAAAGTAGTTTGCGGCTCAGCACCCGCGTTAACGCTGGCAGACTTCATGCCACCATCATTGGTTAGCACGGCACCTGAGCCCATGGCTGTACCTGAGCTATTGCCCTCTAGGCTGCCGGGCAAGCTTTTTAAACCTGACAGCGCAGAATTGGCAGCATCAGCGGTTTTGCTACTGATATTAGGCATAAAAATTAACACTAGCGCGCCCAGCAAAAGCGCCATCACTACCAACACAGCGGGCTTGCTAAAAGCTGTCAAAGGGCTGGGCTGTGGGCCATCATTAGGCATGCGAAACGGTGCGTTAATATTTTGCTGGGTGTGGTTTAAACGTGGCCCGGTGTTTTGAGGTAATTGGGCCAAGATGTCAGTCGGGTCTACCTTCAAGGTGCGGCACATGCTGGAGGCTAGCGCCCGTGCAAACACTGCATCAGGCAGCTCATCTAAACGGTCAGCTTCAAGCAGTTCAAGTTTTTTAACCGGTACTTTCAATGACACTGCCAAGGCCGCAATATGCAAACCCTGCGCTTCGCGCGCAGCCTTGAGAAGCTGCCCCGCTGAAGCTTGACTTGCCGGGGCTTGACCTGCCGTGGTTTGGCCTGCATCTACCACGCGTTCACCCTCATTCATTAAATGCCCCTTTTTCAAACGAAGCCTGCTCGCGCGACTGCGGAAACCGGCGTTTGAGTTGCCCTGCTAACTGCTGCTGCGCCACAGCATCACCTAGCCTGCGCTCTACTTTGATGCCCAGCCACAGTGTTTCAGCGTTGGCATATTCGCCATTGTTTAAGCGGCGAATATAAAACTGGGCGCGGGGATATTCAGCGCGCTCGTACAACATGCTGGCCAAGTTGTAACCCACGATGGGGTTTGATGCATCTAGCTCGTAGGCGCGCGCCAAGCTGCGCTCGGCATCGCCTTTTTGGCCCGCTGCTTGCTCGCACAGGCCTTGCGCCATCAATGTTTTAGACTGCTCTCCATATAGTGGCACGGACAGCGCTTGTTTAAAGTAAGTAAATGACTCTGGGTAGCGCTGCTGCTGGCACAACATCCAGCCAAAGTTATGGGCCGAATTAGCATCGCGCGGGTTCAGCGCAATAGCGCGGCGAAAGCTGTCTTCAGCCAAACGCATGTCATTTAAACGCATGTAGATCAGGCCGCGCAAGTTAAACGCTTCGCCAAAATTAGGGTCGTTGGTCAGCGCTTGTTTGATCTCGTCTAGCGCTACGGTGGTTTTACCTTCGTTGAAGTAGCCCGAAGCCAGCTCTAGCCGCAAACGGGCGCGTTTGCGGGTTTCTGGCTCGTCAGACTCGGTGACTATGTCCTTTTTGTTGGCACCAGGATCGCCCCCTGCACCGCTGGCGCAAGCGCTGAGCAACGCCGTCATACCCACAACACCAAAGACCAGCGCGGCGCGCAGTGCAGACTGCATGGTGGCTTTGGCACAAGCTGCTGGGGTGAGTTGGGCAAATACTGCGGTCATAGAAGTCATCCTCGTAAAAGCACGGTGAGTGCACAAGCCCACCAAAGCGCCAATCATGTAGCCACGGTGTCTTGGCGCATCATCACTACCCGCCTTTGCGCCATACGCTCGGTGGCATTTGTGCGGTCTTGCACATCACCGGCTAGTTGGCCGCAGGCAGCGTCAATATCGTCACCACGGGTTTTTCGTACAGTGGTGACGATAGCACTGTTCTGCAAAATTTTGGCGAATTCTGCTACAACTTTTGCACTGGAGCGCAAAAGCCCCGATGCTGGAAACGGGTTAAATGGGATGAGATTGAATTTGACTGGCAAGTTAGCGCGCTGCACCAATTCAACCAGCTGGTGCGCATGCTCAGGTGTGTCATTCACACCGTCGAGCATGCAGTATTCGAAGGTAATGAAGTCACGCGGCGCAAATTCTAGGTAACGATGGCACGCGGCTAACAACTCATCGAGTGGGTATTTTTTGTTCAGCGGTACCAGGTCGCTGCGCAGTGTGTCATTGGGCGCATGCAGCGAAACGGCCAGCGCTACGGGGCATTCTTGTGCCAATCGGTCGATCATTGGCACTACGCCTGATGTAGACACCGTCACGCGGCGGCGCGACAGGCCGTAGGCGTGGTCGCTGAGCATGGTTTTAAGCGCAGGCACCAGCGCTGTCATGTTTTGCAACGGCTCGCCCATGCCCATCATCACCACGTTAGAGATGATGCGTTGGTCGGTGTTTTTCAGCTTGCGCAGGGTGTGTTCTGCAAACCACAGTTGCGCAATGATCTCGCCACTGGTCAAGTTGCGGCTAAAGCCCTGATGGCCTGTGGAGCAAAACCGGCAGCCTACAGCGCAACCTGCTTGGGACGATATGCACAGCGTGGCGCGGTCGTCCTCGGGGATGTACACGGCCTCTACGGCGTCACCGTTGCCCACGTCGAACAGCCATTTGATGGTGCCGTCAGTGGATTTTTGCTCGGTTAGTACTTTGAGCGGTTCAATATGGGCAGTAGTGGCCAGTTTTTCGCGCAGCGACTTGGCCAAATCGGTCATCTCGCCAAAGCTGCGCGCGCCTTTTTGGTGGATCCAGCGGTACAGCTGGGTGGCACGAAAACGTTTTTCACCCAAGCTCTCACAAAAAACGGCCAGACCTTCGAGATCAAAATCTAGCAGGTTGGCCGTCATAGTGGGGTGCTGTCGGCTTGCGCCAACATGTCCTTTAAATGGATGTTTGCTTACTACGGATTAACGTGAAAAGTTAACGCGAATACACATTCATGCCGGGGAAAAAGAAAGCAATCTCTTGGGCTGCGGTCTCAGCAGCGTCAGAGCCGTGTACGGCGTTAGCGTCGATGCTGTCAGCAAAGTCAGCGCGGATGGTGCCTTTGTCGGCCTTCTTCGGGTCGGTAGCTCCCATCAAGTCACGGTTTTTAAGGATAGCGCCTTCGCCTTCAAGGGCTTGGATCATCACTGGGCCAGAGACCATGAAGCTGACCAAATCTTTGAAGAACGGACGTGCTTTGTGCACAGCATAGAAAGCCTCAGCCTCGCCT
>JANOSN010000476.1:0-1854 GCA_031415895.1 Polaromonas sp.
GTTGCCTTTGCCGTCATTGCTGACCATGAACTTGGGTACGATGAACAAGCTCACGCCCTTGATGCCGGGAGGCGCATCAGTCAAACGCGCCAACACCAAGTGAATGATGTTGCCTGCCATGTCATGCTCACCCGCGCTGATAAAAATCTTGTTGCCGGTAATTTTGTAGGTGCCATCAGGCAATGCCTCGGCCTTGGTGCGCATGAGGCCCAGGTCGGTGCCGCAATGTGGCTCAGTCAGGCACATGGTGCCGGTCCACTCGCCGCTGGTCATTTTGTGCAGATAGGTTTGTTTTTGCTCGTCCGTCCCGTGGCTGTGCAAGGCAGCGTGCGCGCCATGCGTCAGGCCGGGGTACATCGTCCAGGCTTGGTTGGCGCTGTTGAGCATTTCATAAAAGCACTGGTTTACCACCAGTGGCAGGCCTTGGCCGCCAAATGCTGGGTCGCAGCTTAGCGCGGGCCAGCCGCCTTCTACGTATTTGGCATAGGCCTCTTTAAAGCCTTTGGGGGTCGTGACAGCGCGGGTGGCAATGTCCAGCTTGCAGCCTTCTTCGTCGCCGCTGATGTTGAGAGGAAAGATCACCTCGGTGGCAAACTTGCCGCCTTCTTCCAGCACAGCGTTGATGGTGTCAATGTCGGCATCAGCATATTTGGGAATGGATTTGAATTCTTCAGTGACATTGAACACTTCGTTCATCAAAAATTGCATGTCGCGCAGGGGTGGATTGTAGACTGGCATGGTGGTTTCCTTCAGATCAATAGGTTCAATAGTAAATTTAAAATTTGGATTTTGCTACGTTTTTAGTAGCTGTTTGAGCAGTAGAGACTTGGACTACAGCACTATATCGTTGCAAAATGTTCTCGAAACCTTGCCACGCACGGTTAATCGAGCCTGGGGTTTTTAAAAAGCGTGCTTCGTAGTGCAGGGCCAAAATCAAGCCGTGAATTTCAAACAAAATTTGCTGTGCGCTAGCGTCGGCGCTCAGGTGCCCCGCCTCTTGTGCATTGGTGACCGAGCGGTGCACGGCAGCCAGCCAAGTTTTTACCGACGATGCAATCGCATCGCGCACGGGGCCAGGCCGGTCGTCAAACTCAACCGCACCACTGATGTAGATGCAGCCTGAGTCAATCTCCACCGAGGTGCGCTTCATCCAGTTGTCAAACAGGGCGCGCACGCGCGGCAGGCCACGCTCGGCTTGCAAGGCGGGGTAAAACACTTCGTCTTCAAAGCGTGCATGGTATTCACGCACGACCGATATTTGCAGCTCTTCGCGCGAGCCAAAGTGCGCAAACACGCCCGACTTGCTCATCTGCGTGACCTCGGCCAGCGCGCCAATGCTCAGGCCCTCTAGGCCAATTTGTGTGGCCAGGCCCAGGGCAGCATCGACAATAGCGGCTTTGGTTTGTTGGCCTTTTTGTTGGCTTTTTTGTAGGTCTTTAACAGCGGGCTTAGCTGGCACACTTTGCGCAGCGCCAGCCACGGGCACTGTGCTGCGGGCGGCGCGTGCTTTGCTAGCGGGGACAGTGGCTGTGGTCATGGGAATATATAAAATAGAACGATCGTGCTATTTTGCAATAGTTTTATGACCTTTGCATTAAACAGCCCATTTCTAGAGGCAAACAACTAGCGAAAGCTCGGGGAAACCCCTAGCAGCGCGCCCAGCGCCCCATAATCGGGAGATGACTACATCCTCCAAAGCTTCACCTGTAAGCCAACGTTTCGACCAACTGCCCCTCACCCCGGAGACGGTAGACAACCTCACCCAGCTGGGCTACACGGCCATGACGGCCATCCAAGCGGCCAGTTTGCCGCTGGCGCTGGCAGGCAAAGACATCATCGCCCAGGCCAAAACCG
>JANOSN010000477.1:0-1669 GCA_031415895.1 Polaromonas sp.
AGGTATTGTCACCGAAATTATCGCCGTGTCCTGCGGCCCTACCCAATGCCAAGAAACCCTGCGCACCGCTATGGCGATTGGCGCTGACCGCGCGATTTTGGTGGAAACCTCTGAAGAGCTGCAGCCTTTAGCGGTGGCCAAGCTGCTTAAAGCCTTGGTGGACAAAGAGCAACCCGGCTTAGTGATTTTAGGCAAACAAGCTATTGATGACGACTGCAACCAAACCGGCCAAATGTTGGCCGCCTTGGGCGACATGCCACAAGCTACCTTTGCCTCTAAAGTCGAAATCATCGACGGGAAAGCACATGTCACGCGCGAAGTAGACGGCGGCCTGGAAACTCTGTCGATCAGCCTACCCGCCGTCATCACCACCGACCTGCGCTTAAACGAGCCTCGCTACGTGACGCTGCCTAACATCATGAAGGCTAAGAAAAAGCAGCTGGATGTCTTCAAGCCCGAAGACTTGGGCGTAGACGTGGCACCGCGCATCAAAACCCTGAAGGTAGTTGAGCCTGCTAAACGTAGCGCAGGCATCAAGGTGCCAGACGTTGCCACACTGGTAGATAAGCTGAAAAACACCGCTAAAGTAATTTAAAAACCGATCGCAAAGGATAGAAAATGACATCTCTAGTAATTGCAGAACACAACAACGCCACCATCAAAGGCGCAACGCTCAACACCGTCACCGCAGCCATCGCCTGCGGTGGTGATGTGCATGTATTGATCGCTGGCAGCAACGCTGGTGCAGCAGCAGCAGCAGCAGCGCAGATTGCAGGCGTTACCAAAGTGATCCACGCTGACGGCGCACAGTTTGCCAACGGTTTGGCCGAAAACATGGCCGCGCAAGTTCTGGCTATTGCGGAAAACTACAGCCACATCATATTCCCAGCTACTGCATCGGGTATATACATTGCGCCGCGCGTAGCCGCCAAGCTGGACGTGGGCCAGATCAGCGACATCACCAAGGTAGATGCGCCCGACACCTTTGAGCGCCCGATCTACGCTGGTAACGCGATTTCTACCGTGCAAAGCACCGATGCCACCAAAGTGATTACCGTGCGCACCACAGGTTTTGACCCTGCGGCTGCCACGGGTGGGTCAGCCGCTATTGAAGTGATTGCTGTGGCCGCAGACAGCGGTAAAAGCAACTTTGTAGGCTCTGAAATCGCCAAGCTTGATCGTCCAGAGCTAACCGCCGCCAAGATCATCGTCTCTGGTGGCCGAGCCTTAGGCAGCGCCGAAAAGTTCAACGAAGTCATGACACCACTGGCTGACAAATTAGGCGCTGCCATGGGCGCATCACGCGCGGCCGTAGACGCAGGCTACGCACCCAACGACTGGCAAGTAGGCCAAACCGGCAAAATCGTAGCCCCCCAGTTGTATGTGGCCTGCGGCATCAGCGGCGCTATTCAGCACTTGGCAGGCATGAAAGACAGCAAAGTCATCGTAGCGATTAACAAAGACGCAGAAGCACCGATTTTTAGCGTGGCTGACTTTGGATTAGAAGCAGATTTGTTTACCGCTGTGCCTGAGCTGGTTGCGGCGCTTTAAGCATTTTTAATGCGGACTGCCGGACGCGAAGGGCGCTAAGGTTACGCGAAGGACGCGAAAAAGAAAATACCAAAAAAATTCAAAATAAATAAATCATTTGTTTTTGTATTTAACCCAA
>JANOSN010000478.1:0-4833 GCA_031415895.1 Polaromonas sp.
CCGGGGCATGTGAATGTGTTGGGGGCTTGGGTGTGTCAGTGACCTGCAAGATTTAGAAAGCCAACTTATTCAATCTATCTGATATGTCCGACATTAAAAAAATAAGTTCAGCAAGCTATTGTAAATATAGCCTGTTAGCAGTGTTCGCCACATTCATTTTTAACAAGGCGTACGCTTCAGAGCAAGTTATTGGCGTTGCGTCGACGGTACTTGTCGAATCATCATCTGAAGTTATTCCTAACGATTTATCTGTTTCAAATCTACCAAAAACTTTAAGCCTAGGCTGGGAAAACGAAGCCGATGTTCTCGAACTCAAGCGGCAACTAGTCGACTTCAATTTGGTTGGTCCAAAAACTTGCATGTCTTGGCTCTACATAAGAACAGCAAAAAAAACACGATTGTTCATGTTGAGTTTGGTGGGTTCTGGGATTGTGCGCATCAATAATGAAAATTTTGAATCTCTCAACTTAGGGTCTTATTTACACGCCTCACCTACTATAAAAAGTTTTAATGAGAGGATTGGACGAAACCCTATTCCGGATATTGAAAAGCGAGTCAGCTTCAATTTCGGTTTTGAGGTGGCTAGTAAGTCGCGCAAAAATGTTACCTGCACTTTTACGAACGTTAAATGTAGAAGATATGAGTTCTCGGAATTTCCAATAACGTTTGGTATACCTGCGGAGCCCATAAAAGGGCAACAGACTAAGAATACACAACTTGTTGTCAAAAATTCTATAAAAACTCCAGTGAGCTTTTTCGCTGAAGATATGTGCCCTCACACCTCAAAAGCGTTAGTAGAATCTAGACAAAACCACCGCATGGGTGAAACAGGTGATTTATTTAATGCATTGATTGGCGGTATATATTTCAATCGCGATATCAAAAAAGCGCTCATGGAAGATCTAAAAGAAAATAGGATCAGGTCTCCCACTTCCCAAAACAACTTACACCACCCCAAATGAATTTACTCATGTAGATATATTGCAATAGCTATTAATTGCATAGCTACTTAAGCAGTAAATACATGGACTGTTAGCACTTTCGAGCAGATAAATGCTGTTTTATACTGTATTGCAGACAAATATCCGAAAAATGCCAGCTGTGTCACACACTCTATTGCCTACACCATCCTCTGTGCGGTCGTTTGGCAGCATCCCTGCCCGCGCTTTGGCTAACTTAGTCAATAGCCTGCCCAAGCCTGCGTTCAAGACCTTCCATGTCAAGTGCAGCAGTGGCAGGCTAGGCATGGTGCGCTATGACACCCGCACCGAGCCCGCCAAGGTGTGTGTGAACGTGCAAGACGGGAGCAAGGTGCAGAGTTGTGTCCATGTGACGCAGCATCAGGCATCGGGGCATGTGAAGGTATTGGGGGCTTGGGTGTGTCAATAGGGTACAGAGTTCAATGAACTAACAAATGCAACTTCACCAATATGCTTGAATTCAAAAAATATCTAAGGGTTGGGTACTACAAAGGCTATTTCATAGCTCTATATGTCATGGCTTTTGTAAATAGCGCCTACGCAACAGAGGCAGACATTGGCGTTGCGCCAACGCTATTGGTAGAGTCTTCTACAGAACTAATCTCTGCAGATTTATCAATCTCAAATCTGCCTAAAACGATTAGCCTAGGTTGGGAAACGGAGGCAGAGATTCTTGAGCTAAAACGTCAGCTAATTGAGTTTAATTTAGTTAGCTCAAAAACCTGCATGTCTTGGTTTTATATGCGAATAGGTGATCGAACTAAATTATTTATGTTAAGCCCGTTTGATACTGGCGTTTTGCGTTTGAATAATAGAAATTTTGATTTTCGTAGCCTGGGATCTTACTTAGAGGCATCTCCTACTTCTGCTAACTTGAATGAAATATTTCGTGGTCCACAGTTTTTTTATGATCGCTCAAAAAGGGTTAGCTTATTTTTTGCTTCTATTGACATAAAGTCCGTTGTTAAATCGTCCAAAGATACTACTTGTACTTTTACAAAAGTTAAATGTAGAAGATATGAATTTTCAACGTTTCCTTTTGTGTTTCATGCACCAATAAATGAAGTTATTTATACGGCCTCCAGATCAGAGCGTCTTGCTATAAAGTCTGCAATAACAAAGCATGTGAGTTTCTTTGCGGAAGACATGTGTCCCCATACCTCTAATGGGTTGATGGAGGTCAGGCATAACCATCGAATGGGTGAAACAGGTGATTTCTTCAATTCATTGACTGGCGGAATAGCCTTTAACCGCGACATTAAAAAAGCACTCATGGAAGATTTAAAAAAATGAAGCTACAGCTATTTGTTCAAAATAATATAGTCACACGATGGGTTGGTTTATTACTTATTGGTCTCAGTTTCAGTGCATTGGAAAATTGGGTCAGGTCTCCCATTTCCCAAATAAGCCAGATCCCTTTCACTGCTGGATACTTTGACATGCCTTTGGGCGTCTCTCTTATCACTGCAGCCCAGCCTCTGCCATCAATAAGCCATCATCCATCAGCGCCTGCACAATACTGGCTTGCCGCAAGTCTCGCCTGCGTTTAGCTTCCTCACGGTGCGTGGCTTTGCTGGCCATCCATTGTTTAAACTCTATAAAAGTATTAGGCGACACTGTGCGCATTATCGTCATGCGGCCAGTGGCTGACACTACGATGTGTTCAAAGCGTGGTGCACTGGTCAGCACCGATGCGCGCACCGCTTGCACGGGCCACAGATCATCCTCATCGGCGGTAAAGCGAAACGGGTGCGCGTCACCATCCACTGGCTGCCTGCGCAAAAAATCTACTTCAAAACCTTTGGCGTTAATGGCGGTTTCGTTCTGGCTTTCTTTGCGTTCAAATGTAGGGTCAGCTTTTTGCAGCACACGCAGGATGGACGAATCCAGCTTTTGCATGTCTGTTATAAACTGCACTCGCTTGCGTGCGTCCCACAGTAAGTCAACGTCTTGTGTGGCCAGTGCGCCTTGCACAATACGCACGCTGGCTGCCGCCTCGTAAGCATACAGTGCGTGGGTACCTACCACGGTGAAATACTCGCCCAGCCCCGCTGTCTCAAGGCTCTGCAACACAGACACTACCGTGTTGGGCACCCGGCCAACTTTTAAGGCTTTGTTCAGGCGTTCAGCATCTTTTAGCTGTTCGCGCAGCGACGCCAACCTGGCCTCTAGTTCGCGCTTTCGAGTTGTAAACTCCAGATAGATTTTTTCGCTTTCGGCTGAACGTGTGCCCAACCGTTTTTGCCGATTGTCTGGGGCTGTTTTGACCAAATACTCGTAGCCTGCGTCTTGCTTCCAATACATGCCGCCAGAATAAGGCTGCACCAAGGCTTGAACCCGCGCGTATTCACCAAAGACGGTGAACGAGTCAATGGCTTGCCTTGCAGCGTTGTCGGATAAAGGGATATAGTCCATCGCCGTATAAATTACAAAATTTTATTTTATACGGCTAATTGTTATAATTCAACAACTTAAATGGTCGCTTCGGAGAATAAACAATGGTGCCTAATATGCAGCGTGGAAAGCAATCGGTGGAGCATGTACTGCCGACAGCGCGGGCTGATGGGTATCCTATTATTAAGCTAGATGGTTTGCTAGGCAGCGGGCCGCATTTGTCAGCAGCTGACCAGCGGGCGATGGCTGGTGATGTGCGTGCGGTGCGCGCACTGCTGCGCGTAACCCGTACGCAAAATTGCAGATTTCAGAATCCATGCTGGCTTGAGCATGGTGGTCTTAATGATGAACGCTAAAGTCGATATCGCTTTTTTATTGCAAGCCAGCGATGGCGTGTTAATCACCATCGACAGCTACGAAGGCTCCAGCCCGCGCGAGGTGGGGGCTTGGATGCTGGTGCTGGCCAGTGAAGTGCAGGGCACGGTGGGCGGTGGCAATTTAGAGTTTCAGGCTATTGCGCATGCGCGCATGCTGCTGGAGGCTGGCGATATGCAGCGTGCTGACGCGTTGCAGCGTTACCCGCTGGGGCCGTCGCTGGGGCAGTGCTGTGGTGGGGTGGTGCATTTAAAGTTTGTGTGCATTCCGGCTGGCGATGCTATAAAAATCAGAGCTGCTCAAGCAGTAAATACTTGGACTACAAGCAAAAATAGCCTAAAAATAGCGTTATTTGGCGGTGGGCATGTGGGTAAGGCTTTGGTAAATGTGCTGGGCAGCTTGCCGTGCAGCATCCACTGGGTTGACAGCCGTGATGAGATATTCCCTATCCATGTGCCTGACCATGTGTTGTGTGAGCATTCGGCCCCGGTGCAGGCGGCGGTGCATGACCTAGCCGCTGGCAGCCACGTGCTGATTATGAGCTTTAGCCATGCAGAAGATTTAGATGTGGTGGCGCAGTGCCTGCTGCGCTTGCGCGATAAAAACGACTTGCCGTTTATTGGCTTGATTGGCAGCAAGACCAAGTGGGCTACGTTTCGCCATCGGCTAGAAGAGCGCGGTTTTAGCGCGGCTGAGATAGCGCGCATTACCTGCCCCATTGGCCTGGACGGCATTGCAGGCAAAGAACCTGCGGTCATTGCCGTAAGCGTAGCAGCGCAGTTGCTAAAGTTTCGCAGCCTAGGCCACTAGCGGCTACTCCAGCGGCCTGAGTTCTTGCAGCAAGGTGGGTATCAGCTCGCTGACTGTGGGATGAATATGCATGGTGCGAGATATGGCGGTGTAGGGCAGCTTGGCTGTCATGATGTCGAGCATGCCTTGCACCACTTCGTCGCCGTTCATGCCCAAAATAGCGGCGCCTAGCAGGTGCCCTGATTCGGCATCGACCAAGGCTTTCATCAGGCCCTGTGTTTCGCTGGCCTCGCGCGCGCGGCCTACGCGCTGCATGGGCATACGCGCTACTAGC
>JANOSN010000479.1:0-3840 GCA_031415895.1 Polaromonas sp.
TAGGGTCACGGTTTTGGATTGACGTGCGTATCTATGGTATTGCTTTGTAGCCCAAACTTATTGGCCTAGCGCTAGCCCCAAAACTGGCAGTGTTTCATAGCAAGTTTTATGAAGCAGTGATAAAATCCTTTCAAAACACATTTTTGAAAGGATTGCACTTGTTCAATGCCACCTTAACCACCAAAGGCCAAACCACTATTCCCATCGAAGTTCGGGAGGGGTTGAAGCTGCAGCCGCAAGACAAGCTCAACTTTACCTTGCTGCCCGATGGCACGGTCATCATGCGCACCAAAAAGCGGTCTTTGACAGAGCTGGTGGGCATTGCGGGCTACACGGGCGCTAAAGTCAGTTTGGCTAAGATGAAATCACCCCGCTCAGCATGATCGGGCTAGATACCATCGTGATTGCCCGCATTGTGCTGGCCGACGATGCCAGCCAAACCCGCCAAGCCACCGCTATGCTAGACGCGGCGCAGCAGCGTGGTGAAGAGGTGTCGCTGAGTCTGCCTGTAGTGCTAGAGCTGGAATGGGTGCTGCGCAGCGCTGCCAAGCTGGACAAAACCGCAGTCATCACCACGCTGCGCCACCTGCTAGAAACCGAACTTTTGCAGATTGAAAACGAGGGTGCTTTGGAATATGCGCTGCATTTGTACGAGGGCAGCAAAGCAGATTTTGCGGAGTGCTTGTTTACGGCCAAATACCGTATGCAGGGTTGCAGGGCGATGGTGAGCTTTGATGCACAAGCTTGCAAACTCGACGGTGTGCTTTCGCCCAGCCTGCTAGACCATCAATCGTAGGTAAAATCAGGTTCGAACAAGCTGACGCACGACCACCAATTGATCCCATACGCCCACTAGTGGGCTGTCTAGTTATCCATGAAATACCTCTCCACACGCGGTCACTCTGACCGCAAACAGTTTTGTGACATCTTGCTGGAAGGCTTAGCGCCCGATGGCGGTTTGTATTTGCCTGAAAGCTATCCGCAGTTGGATGCAGCTGCCTTGCAAAAGCTGCGTGCTACTTTGGCTAATGGCGGCTACGCTGCGCTAGCGTTTGAAATTTTGTCGCTGTACATCGACGATATTCCAGCAGCAGACCTGAAGGCTTTGTGCGCTAAAACTTATACCGAAGCAGTCTATGGCACTAAAGAAATTGTGCCGCTTAAAAAGCTGGACTCTGCCATCAGCCTGCAAGCGCTGTCTAACGGCCCCACGCTGGCATTTAAAGACATGGCCATGCAGTTGCTGGGCAATTTGTTTGAATACCAGCTGGCGCGTAAAGGCGAGCAGCTGAACATTTTTGGCGCAACGTCGGGCGACACTGGCAGCGCGGCTGAGTACGCCATGCGGGGCAAAAAGGGTGTGCGTGTATTTATGACCTCGCCCGCAGGGCGCATGAGCCCGTTTCAGCAGGCGCAGATGTTCAGCTTGATGGATGAGAATATTTTTAACATCACCATTGATGGTGTATTTGACGATTGCCAAGCCTTGGTCAAAGCGGTGTCGAATGATTTGGAATTTAAGGCCAAGTACAAGATTGGTACGGTTAACAGTATTAACTGGGCGCGATTGTTGGCGCAGGTGGTGTATTACTTTGCGGGGTATTTTTACGCTACGCAACCAGCCCCCACGCTTCCTGCTTCGCATGGTGCGCTGCCCCCCGAGGGGGCTGATTCGCCTTGGGGCGGCCCGGCGGCGAATCGCGGTATGCCCAAGGTCAGCTTTACGGTGCCGTCAGGCAATTTTGGCAACGTGTGCGCAGGCCACGTTGCGCGCATGATGGGCTTGCCAATTGACAAGCTGGTGGTGGCCACCAATGAAAACGATGTGCTAGACGAGTTCTTTCGTACGGGTGCTTACCGCGTGCGCGGCAGCGCTGATACGCATGAGACATCTAGCCCATCTATGGATATTTCTAAAGCCAGTAACTTTGAGCGCTTTGTGTTTGACTTGATCGGCCGCGACGGCGCAAAGAACAAAGACCTGTTTCATACCCAGCTCAATGCCAAAGGCATGTTTGACCTGAGCGCTGAACCCGCCTTTAAAAACGCTGCGGCTAAATACGGATTTGTCAGTGGCAAAAGCACCCACGCTGACCGCTTGGCCACCATTCAAGACGTGTACAAAAAGCACGGCCTGATGATTGACACCCACACCGCAGACGGCGTGAAGGTGGCGCGCGAGCACCTGACAGCGGGCGTGCCGATGATTGTTTTAGAAACTGCGCTGCCGATTAAATTTGCCGCAACCATCGTAGAGGCCCTGGGTAAAGAGCCAGACCGCCCGGCCAAGTTTGAAGGCATTGAGGCGCTGCCCAAGCGCGTGGTCAATTTGCCTGCAGATGTGGCGGCCATCAAGGCATTTATCCAAAAAAATACTTAAAATAGTGCTGTAGTCCAAGTATTTACTACTCAAACAGCTATAAATTTTATAGCGGTCAGCCTGTAGCACAGTCTCAGTTATTCACCATATTTAGGCGGTTCATGAAAGTTATTGGTTTTGCAGGTTTCTCAGGTTCGGGCAAAACCACCTTGGTTGAGCAATTGATCCCGCTGCTAAAAGCGCAGGGGCTGCGCGTGTCGGTGGTAAAGCATGCGCACCACAAGTTTGATATTGACCACGCTGGCAAAGACACCTACCGCCACCGCGAGGCCGGCGCATTTGAAGTGGTGGCCGCGTCTAGTAAGCGCCTGGTGTTGATTCGTGAGTTTGAAAAACCGTCAGAGATGAAAGTGCACCACTTGTTGGCGCAAATCTACGAAGGCACTGATTGGGTGCTGGTAGAGGGTTTTAAAGACAGCGATTTGCCCAAAATTGAAGTTTGGCGGCCTACGCACAGCACACGCAGCTTGCATGTCAACGATGACTTTATTGTGGCTATCGCTACCGATGCACCCGAGCAGATAGACGCCGCTACCCAACGCCCCGTGTTGGCTTTAAACCAGCCTGCCCAAGTTGCCCAATGGCTGCTGGACAATGCCAGCAGGTTTGACTACGACTTCAATCAGCATCTATAAACTGACACCCTTTAACCACTGCCGCCATGTCCTTTGCCATCGCCAACGCACCTTATGAACGCACCTGCTAAATTCCCCCCGCTGCGCTCGCTGGGCGATGCTTTGGCCGAGCTGTTGGCGCAGGTGCAGCCTTTGACGGGCACGCAAACCGTGTCTACCTTTGACGCAGACCGCCGCGTGCTGGCCCGCAGCATCAGCTCGGCCATGCAGGTGCCAGGTTTTGACAACAGCGCGATGGACGGCTACGCCGTGCGCAGCGCAGACTGCACCGTACCCAATGCCGTACTTAAAGTAGCGCAGCGCATAGCAGCAGGGCAGTTTGGCCAGCCGTTGCACAGCAGCCAAGCGGCACGCATATTTACCGGCGCGCCCATGCCGCCCGGTGCTGACGCAGTGGTCATGCAAGAAGACTGCACCGACCTGGGCGACGGCACGGTGCGCATTAACACCGCACCACGCAGCGGCCAGTGGCTGCGCCACGCAGGCGAGGACATTGCTAATGGTGCTGTGGTGCTAGAGCAAGGCACTTTGCTGTCGCCTGCGTCGCTAGGCTTAGCCGCCAGCATTGGCATGGCTACGCTTGAGGTTACTCGGCGTGTAAAAGTAGCATTATTCTCCACCGGGGACGAGCTGGTGATGCCTGGCGATGTGCTGCCCAATGCCATGCCGCCGGGCGCGATTTATAACAGCAACCGATTTTTTCTGCGCGCCTTGCTGCAGCGCGCGGGCTGCGAGGTGACGGACATGGGTATCGTGCCTGACAACCGCCAGGCCACGCTAGCTGCCCTGCAGACTGCCGCTGCACAGCACGATGTAATCTTGACC
>JANOSN010000480.1:0-2197 GCA_031415895.1 Polaromonas sp.
CATGATTGCAGCACTAATTGGTATTTAAAGTGACGCCCCACAGTACCACCGCGAATGAACCGCGTGCAGTGGCCATGGCAATGCCGCTTGTGTGTAGCATTGTCTTTATCTTGAAAATCAATTTCCACATCAAAGGCATAGCCCAGAATATCTTTTGCTTCAATTTTTGAATTTTTCGATAGCACAGTGAGTTCATAAAACGCCGGGCGCGATAGAGACTCGTGCCCTACGATTTGCCAAAACATTAAATCGTCAACTACAGGCGATTCGGTTTTGATGTGGAAGGTTTCTGCTGCCATGGTAATTATTTATTTGGGTAGGCTTAATCAAACGCGTAGGTAAATTCGCTGTCTTTCACGTCCAGCGCCACCCGCTTGATCTCGCCACCAGCGGCTAGGCGTTGCAAATATTCAACCGATATGGTGGGCAGCACGGTATTGGTCAAAATTGCGTCGATAGCACGGCCACCGGCTTCGGGGTCTTGGCAGCGTGACACTACTAAGTTGACTACGCCATCGCTAAATTCAAACGGCACGCCATGGTTAGCCAACACGCGCTTTTTAATACGGCCTAACTGTAGGCGTACTATCTTGCCCATCATCTCTGGCGACAGTGGGTAGTACGGTATGGACACTATGCGGCCCAAGAGTGCGGGCGGAAACACCTTCATCAGTGGAGCCTTCAGTGCCTCGGCCAAGCTGTTGGCATCGGGCAGCAGGTCATGGTCACGGCACATGCTCATGACCAGCTCGCTACCGGCGTTGGTAGTTAACAAGATGATGGTATTTTTAAAGTCAATCATGCGGCCTTCGCCGTCTTCCATCCAGCCTTTGTCAAACACTTGGAAGAAGATTTCATGCACATCGGGGTGGGCTTTTTCTACCTCGTCTAGCAGCACCACGCTGTAGGGGCGGCGGCGCACGGCTTCGGTCAATATGCCGCCTTCGCCATAGCCTACATAGCCAGGAGGCGCACCTTTAAGCGTAGACACCGTGTGTGCCTCTTGAAACTCGCTCATGTTGATGGTGATGATGTTTTGCTCACCGCCGTACAGCGCCTCTGCCAGTGCCAGTGCAGTTTCGGTTTTACCCACGCCTGAGGTGCCACACAGCATGAACACGCCAATGGGTTTCTGTGGATTGTCCAAGCGCGCGCGTGAGGTTTGAATACGCCGGGCAATCATCTCTAGGCCATGCTTTTGGCCAATGACACGCTGGTTCAGCGTGTCGGCTAAGTCAAGCACGGCTTGCACTTCGTTTTTCACCATGCGGCCCACGGGTATACCTGTCCAGTCAGCCACCACTGAGGCCACAGCTTGCTCATCCACCGATGCCAAAATGAGCGGTGTCTCGCCTTGCAGGGTTGCTATCTGCGCTTGCAAGGCATGCAGCTCTGCCATGAGGGTTGCACGGTCTGCATTTGCCGTATCTGGTGATTTAGGGGCATTTTGGGTATCTAATTGCTCAGTAGTCCCAGTATCTGTTACATTGTTTGCTATGGTTTCAGTAGCATTTACCGGTGTAGTATCCACGGGTTTACTGCCTTGGCGCAGCTTGGCGCGAATTTCTAGCAATCGGTCAACCAGTATTTTTTCTTCTTTCCAGCGCGCTTGTAGTTTTACCAGTTCTACATTGGCCTCTGCCAGTTGGCTTTGCACCAGTGCAGCGCGTTTGGTGACGTCAATGCCAATAGTTTCTTCGCGGCCAATGATCTCGCTCTCAGTCGTCAAGGCCTCTATTCGACGTTGGCAGTCTTCCACTTCAGGTGGGGTAGCGTGCTGAGATACGGCCACACGTGCGCAGGCAGTATCTAGCAAACTAACTGCTTTGTCTGGTAGCTGGCGCGCAGGGATATAGCGGTGCGATAGTTTGACTGCAGCTTCAATTGCTTCGTCTAGCAGCTGCACTCGGTGGTGCTTTTCTAGCACGCTGGCCACGCCGCGCAGCATAAGGATAGCTTTGGCTTCATCGGGCTCGGGCACTTGCACCACTTGAAAGCGGCGCGTGAGTGCCGGGTCTTTTTCAATATATTTTTTGTACTCAGCCCAGGTGGTGGCACCAATGGTACGCAGGTTGCCGCGTGCTAGCGCGGGCTTAAGTAAGTTAGCTGCATCGCCTGTGCCTGCAGCACCGCCCGCGCCTACCAGCGTGTGAATCTCATCAATGAACAAGATGATTGGCGTGGGTGAGCTTTGCAC
>JANOSN010000481.1:0-1399 GCA_031415895.1 Polaromonas sp.
CTTCTTTTGAAGCTTCACTTTCGAAAGTTTGTATCCGCATAGGAACACCGTTCATGCGCATATCGTCAGAAACCCACTGCACTTTAGCTTTTGGAGGCACAGGAATGTCTGGCCAAGGCGTTGAGCCTTTTGTGTAGGAAGCTTGAGCAAACAACGTATCGCACATCAATATGCAAAGCGTGAAGAGCCAAAGTTTTTGCATGACAAGTAATTAGTTTTTATCAGCAGCGGTTTGGCGCTTGATTGCTGTATGGCACGGGTGCGTTACCAGGATTATTTCTACGAACGCTGCCTGGCGGAACATAATCAGGTAGCGTAATCCCCATATCTGGTGTATGTCTTTCAAATGGGGACATGAGTGCACCCAAAACATCTGTTGCGCTTTTTACTTTGTCGGCTAGTACAGTAGGCATCACACGATCACAGACACTGTGAGTTCCCTTGGCACCGCTAGCATTCCAGGCGCCAGCTCCAATCGCAGTAGCACCAGGCACAGCAATATCTATATTCTTTAATGCATCGAAGTTGGCAACATTATTCAGCGGAACCGTCACCTCTGACCTAATAATTCCACCCGGTGGTAGACTAAAAGCGCTGGACCCAATATCTTGTAGCTTGGACACAATGCCTACATTGAGGTCACCAACCGAAACTATCTTGATGTCTACATCAGAAAAATTTTGAAGCAATCGCTTATATTCAACATCACTCCAAAATGCAACGCGTTTAGTATCAGCGTTTAACGCTACGGTGGTATCGCGAAATTTGATTTTCCCACTGTTATCTGGCAGATCAGTAAAAAACCTTGCTCTGGTTTCTTCTTTCAATTGAACATCTGACTTCGCTCTATAAAAAGGATCCCATGAACGCTCAAACGCGGTGTACCTGCTTGCTTGTATTGCCGCATGTTTAACATCAGAGTAGCGCGCAAAGTAATAAATTCCTAAGAATATTGGCACCATCACCAACAATGCGACCACAAATTCGGTGGTGGCTTGGCCATGCTGTTTTGTGCTTGGAAGCAAGTCAATATTATTCACAAATCACCCAATTTTTTCACTTGAGACTAACCAATGGGAAATTTAAGCTGTCTGCAGGTGCACTAAATTTATCTGCAGGAATTTTTTCGTTGAATTTAATTTCAACAGCTTTTTCAGTAGTGGCCATTGCTTGTAGCGACAAGCTACCTGCTCCCGCTACGGGTGATGCAGACATGCGCACCATGTCAGGCGCTATTTGCTCAGCAATAAGTAGTCGGCCAGTACCTGCATGTACGGGCGTGGGCAGTAATGTGCAGTGCTTTACTAGTAAACCTGAAGCATCTTTGCCTGCACTAGGTAGGGTGTTCCATTTGCATTGAAACTGTGTACCTTCTACGTTTTGCGCCGGCCCAGCTTGA
>JANOSN010000482.1:0-5063 GCA_031415895.1 Polaromonas sp.
GTTTTGGATTAAGGTGTTGTAGGTAACAAATTTTGTATCGCTGACTTAGAAAAATACAGCACTTGCCCTATCACGCAGTCTTTGCCTGCCACGATGCACATCGTTAACGCTAGCGTAGGGTTGGGTATTTGCATAATTACAATCAAGCCCTCTGAGGCATCTACAATCACGTTATTACAGCTACCTACTTGGCTTTCTTCGCCCACTAAGGCGCCCAGCGCTGCAAACGAGCTGGCCATGGCTGAGAGCCTGGATGTTTGGGCTGCGTTTTGTACTTGTGAGGCTACCTCGTAGCCGTCTTCCGTGGAAATGACTACGGCTTTAACGCCTTTGACCTCGCGCATGATGTTCTCAACTGCGCTCTTGGCTTGCGTGACTAATTTTGGATCAAGGGTCATAAGTTTTGCAGGTTAATTTTTAGTTTCGAGTTGCAGCATAAGTAGCTCTAGAAGCTGCACTACCTGATCGTTGTCACGCACATCGGTGGGTATTACAGGGCACAGCACGCCGCGCGACTGCATGTGGTCTGCAAACTGCTCCATGCTGGGGTGAGGGTGTGTTTCGGTACGGCCCACAGCCACTACGCAGGCGGTTTGCTTGATGAGGTCTTTGAATCCATCCAAGTACATATCTAAATCAGCCATAGGCTCTGGCCTGCGGTTGTCTATCAATATGATCAAGCCCAGCGCACCTTTGGACAAAATTTGCCACATAAAGTCAAAGCGCACTTGGCCGGGTGTGCCGTACAGGCGCAGCTTGTCGCCACCGTCCAAGGTCAGCTCGCCGTAGTCTAGGCCGACCGTGGTGGTTAGCTTGCCTAGTGATGCGTCGGTGTTGGGCACATCGGTGTTCATGGGCGGTATTTGGCTGACTGCGTTGATAGCAGTAGTTTTGCCGGCACCCGCTACGCCGGTGAATAGTATTTTGTGCTCCATATCGCAGATCAATAATTTTTCTTCAGGGCCAAAGCATTTCGTATGCGTGCAAATAAACCAGAAGGCGCAGAGGCTTTGCCTGTTAGAGGTTCGGTTGACAGGTGCGCGGCAATCGGTGCGCCGTTTGCGTCAGTGGGTATTGACTGTATTTGAATAACCTGTACAAGCCCAGTGGCTTTCAAGTCTTGTACAAAGCTCTCGCATACAGAGACTGGAAAGAAAGAATAATCGGCCAACTGGTTGATGGTCAATGGCTTGCCTAACAGCAAGGTCGCCATACGCATGCGCTCTTTCGTACCTAACAAGTTGACGCGTGGCCAACGCGTTAAGCGGTAGGACTCTGGGTAGCTTTGGGCTGTGTTTGGTTTATCTATAACTACGCGTGAGCTTAATATTTTGCTACCAAGTTGGTTGAGCGCGGCTTCAATGTTCAGCGGGGCCAATGGAAGTTTAATGTGAGTGGTCGTGCTGTCATTGGTATCGCCCACAATTAAAACTTGTCTACGCTCGCTAGAAATACTGCCTTGGCCAGGCGGCGCAATGCCCGGTGCTACTACCCATAAATCGGCCATCTGCGGCAGATAATGCCATTGGTGCAAAGAGCGGTTATCAAGTAGCCGCACAAACGATTTAAACAGCATCTCCTCGCGCGCAGGCAAGCCCAAGATGCCGAAACGTAGTTGTGCGCGGTTGGGCATGGCGGTTGGCTTAATAGTTATGCAGCGAGCACTGCGTCTGCTACTGCTGGTAATTCATGCCCGCGCAGGTGCTGAATACCTAAAAAGTGCGTTACCACGCCGGCCTGATCTTTAATGGGCGATATGAATAACTCATTCATAAACAGCGTGCCATCTTTGCGGTAATTACGCAGAGTGGCGTAGCCATTAGTTTGGTTGCGAATGGCTAATTTGATATTTGCCAAGGCTGGTTGGTCTTTGTCTTGGCCTTGCAAAAAGCGGCAGTTAAGGCCAACAATTTCAGCTGATGTGTAGCCACTCATCTCTTCAAACATGGTGTTTACATACACGATAGGCATGTCTGGCAAACGCGCATCAGACACGACAACGCCCGCATTGACAGCCTGCCATTGGCGGTGTTGGTCTTCTTGTATTTGTGTCGCCAATAAAGACGTAACGTCGGTGATGGACAGCAGCTTAAAGTCTTCGCCAGATGCGGCTTGCACGCTACGATATTTAAACAGTAAATGCTGCGTTCCAGTTAAGCTTGTGCGGGTGAAATGGCTTTCATCCTCAAGGTGGGCTGAAGTGGTTAGTGTGACTGGGCCTGATTTTTGATCTATCTTTGCCAACACATCACTCCATTTGGAGTTTAGTGCTGCCACTCCGTCAATGCCTAGCAATTGGCAGGTGGCTTGGTTGAGCATGACCACATGGCTGTTGTTGTCTAGCACGCACAGGCCCATGTCAGACGACTCTAACCAAGCCGTCAAAAGTTTGTTTTCTAGCAAATCGTTGTCACGACTTGGTGATGATGTGTCAGTTTTAAAAAACATAGTTGATTTGCCTACACCCTGTAATTTACTCGTGCTTTTGTCATATGAAAGTTTACAGGATGATGTAACGAAATATAACAATCAAAAGCTTTAATTTTACTTATTACAAACTTGTGTGATGTACGGCACACCTTTTTTAGGGGTAATTTGGCAATGGTTTTGCGGTTCATAAAATTCGCACATTGCTTGTGCACGCCAAACTTAAAACTTGAACTAAAGTAATACTTGTCAGCGACAGATGGTTGTTGCGGCTTGATGAACGGATAAGCCAATGAAATTGACAATTAGTAGCAGCTATGTTTACCGCGTATGAATGGCACCACACTGGATATTTCAGGCACTGATGACGATCTTTTGTATTTGCAATGAGGATGCTGGTTTGCGACCTTTACAGCGCGTTACCATGTAGGTATGAACACCGCTACCCTTGACTCTGCCGCGCACGCTTGCGTACCCTTGCAGCAAGATGCCAAGATCATGGGCCTTGTGGGCTTAGCGCATGCCAGCTCGCACTTTGGGCACATGTTGCTGCCGCCGATGTTTCCGATTTTTATGCGCGAATTTGGGTTGACGTTTTCGCAAGTAGGCTTGTTGATGTCGGTGTTTTTTGTAGTCTCTGGTGTGGGCCAAGCACTGGCTGGCTTTTTGGTAGACAAAGTGGGTGCGCGACCTGTGCTGTTTGCGGCTTTGGCCACGTTTGCAGCAGCCAGTGGGGTGGCATCGGTGGCGACAGATTATTCTGGTTTGATCGCGGCTGCAGCGTTGGCGGGCTTGGCCAATTGCTCGTTTCACCCGGTGGACTTTACGATTTTGAACCAGCGTGTTTCGGCCCCGCGCATTGGCCATGCCTTTAGCGTACATGGCTTAACAGGCAGCTTGGGTTGGGCTTTGGCGCCGCCGTTTTTTGTGGTGATGCTGATGGTAAGCGACTGGCGCACAGCCTATGTGGTGGCTGCAGGTTTGTATGCCTTGGTACTGCTCACGATGGTGCTTAACCGCACTCAGTTAACCACCGACATTGTGCTGCGCCACCACAGCTCAGCGCCTAGTGGCGCGCCATCTACGCTGGCGTTTCTAAAGCTGCCTGTTATCTGGTGGTGCTTTGGTTTCTTTTTGCTGTCCACCATGACTTTGGCGATGGTGCAAAGCTATTCAGTGTCGCTGCTGCAGCTAGTGCACAAGGTAAGCTTTAGCCAAGCCACCACTACGTTAACGGCTTATATGCTGTGCAGCGCGGTAGGTATTTTTGTAGGCGGTTTTGTGGTGGCACGTTGGGGCCATTATTCAAACCGTGTGGTGGCTTGGTGCATGACCAGTGGGGCAGTTTGCATGGCCATAGCCGCTACCGGTTGGCTAGGCGCTGTAGGCACGATGGTGATATTGGCTACGACAGGTTTTGCCATTGGCATTGGTGGCCCTAGCCGCGACATGATGATTAAAAAAGCTACCCCCAAGGGTGCTACAGGGCGCGTGTATGGCATGGTGTATTCGGGCCTAGATGTAGGTTTTGCAATATCGCCCCTGGTGTTTGGCGCGCTGATGGACCGCGGCATGACTACCGCAACTTTGCTGGGCGGTGCAGCAGTGCTGATGCTGTCAGTGGGCGCAGCGCTAGCGGTTGGACGGCGCACTGTTGGGTAAATTAAATGTATCATTTGCTACATATTTAATAGCTACTTAATCAATAAATACTTAGACTACCCCTGCATTTACTTACGACTATTGCGTAACACACAGCCTTTGTAAGTGGGCTTGCCTTTAGCATCAAAGATGTTATTCACACCACTATGGAGCATCTTTTATCATGGCACTTCAATCCCCTTTTTTCAGCAACTCTAAACGCGACCTGGACCACGCTTTGTCGCCCACCACTGCTAGCGGCGCTGTGCGCAACGCCAGCGTACCGGTGCCTGCACCTGTGCAAACATCTACAACAAGCACCGTGCCTGAGGCTGCCAGCAAACCCGGCGAGAGCAAGTTGACTGTAGGCCCTAACATTAAACTCAAAGGCGTAGAAATTACCGACTGTGACACCTTGGTGGTAGAAGGTGCGGTAGAAGCCACGATGGATTCGCGTGTTATTCAAATCGCAGAATCAGGCTCGTTCACCGGTTCAGCCGAGATCGACATTGCCGAGATTCGCGGTACCTTCAACGGCACATTGACAGTTCGCCAAAAGTTGATGATCTATTCCACTGGCAAAGTCAAAGGCAAAATTCGCTATGGCAAAGTGGTGATCGAAGAGGGCGGCCAACTGTCGGGCGAGATTGAATTTGGCGCGGCGGCTAACCAAGCCAAGCCAGTGGTTAGTACCAGCCCGACTAACAACTCCAACGTCATGGGCTTGAAGGCTGCGGCTTAATTTGTTAATGTGCGAGGTCTTGTGACAAGGCCTCGCATGCACTGGCTGGGGCTAGGGCAGTTTCAAGCGTTTTTACTAATGAAATATGCTTGTAGTCCAAGTATTTATTGATTAAGCAGCTATTGTTTTTATAGTGTGTAGTGTTAGCGTATTTGCCAGAGTAAAAACGGCACAATACGTTAATGAGCGTATCGACTTCAACCCCACATTCACCATCCCCTCAACTTGCTGGCCACCTGCTGGTGCAATGCTT
>JANOSN010000483.1:0-5202 GCA_031415895.1 Polaromonas sp.
ACCATTGTGGGCGTGCATGCTGGCGATTTACTGGCTGAATATGTTCTGGCCATGAAGCACGGGCTGGGATTAGAGAAAATTTTGGGCACTATCCACACTTACCCGACACTGGCTGAATCCAACAAATTCGTGGCAGGCCAATGGAAGCGCGCGCACCAACCGGTCAAACTTCTGGAATATGTGAAGAAATACCATGATTGGCGCAGAAGCTGATGCCCTGCATCTGAACTTATTGCGCTTTTTACCTCTCAAAACGCCATATCTGCCCCTCAAGGAGCCTTCAATATGAAAAAAATTACTACGTTTTTAATAGCTGTCTTAGCAGTATTTACCTGGACTACACAGGTATTTGCTCAAGGTTTCGACCATAACTATGCAGCTTGGGATGTTCAACTGAAAAAACATGTGAAATGGTTGCCTGACAATAAACAAAGCCGTGTCAACTACAAAGGTTTTATTGCTGATCGTGCTGATTTGGCAAAAACACTAGAAAGTTTCAGTGCTGTCACGCCAGCACAATACGCAGCGTTTAGCAAAGATCAACAATTGGCTTTCATGATCAATGCTTACAACGCATTCACCATTGAATTGATACTGACCAAATACCCTGACCTGAAGTCCATCAAAGATTTGGGGACCACCTTTTCCAGCGCGTGGAAAAAAAAGTTTTTCAAATTACTAGGCGAAGAACGCAACTTGGATTGGATTGAGCATGAGCGTGTGCGCCCAAACATCCCCGGCGGTGGTTTTCAAGACCCACGCATTCACGTAGCCCTGGTTTGCGCCAGCATTAGCTGCCCAGCTCTGCCACCCGAGGCTTTTACAGCCGCCAAGCTGGACGGCCAGCTAGAAGAAGGCATGAAGCGGTTTATGAGTGACAAAACCCGTAACCGCTTTGCTGATGGCAAACTGCAAGTGTCTAGTATTTTTAAATGGTTTAAAGAAGATTTTGAAAAAGGCTATAAAGGCTTCACCAAAGTTGAAGATGTTTTTGCCAAATATGCAGACGTATTAAGCACCGACACCGCAGCACAAGGACAAATTCGTGCCAAAACAGTTTCTATCAGCCATCTCGATTACGACTGGTCTCTTAACGACGCTGGTCGTTAATTGCAGCGCGCTAGCCCAGGGCGTAGCTGCGTTCTCGCAGGCGCAGACTGCGCAAGCTCCTGCGCCTTGGCGCTTTGTGGGCTTGCCAGAGCGCTATGCCAAGCCCATCACCGTCATCGACATCACCAATGTAGATGGAAGTAAAACTCTGCAACTCAGTGCAGACAAAGCTTGGGGCAGCTTGGCGCACCCGTGGTCGGGCGTTGCACAGACCGTGCGCTTCCAGTGGCGATTGGACAAACCGCTGCCCAACGCCAGCTTCAAAAGCAAGGCCACCGAGGATGCAGCCCTGAAGGTGTGCCTCAGTTTTGACATGCCTGCAGACCGCATACCAAGCGGCGAACGTACTTTGTTTAAATTTGCGCAGTTTCTTAGCAAAGACAAATTACCCACTGCCACGCTATGTTACGTATGGTCAAATAACGAAGACCTTGGGTCGGTACATCCTAGCCCAACAACTGCGCGTGTACGCTATATGGTGCTCAATAACAGCGCTAGCAGTACTAAATCTTGGCAAACACATACGCGTAACATCAGCACAGACTTTATCAAAGCTTTTGGCGCAGAGTCAACTACCATGCCGCCCGTTACTGCTATCATTGTTGGAGCAGATTCTGATAACACCCAAGGCACGAGCCTGGGATATATTGCCGACATAGTGGTACAGCCTTGACAATCAAAAAACTGGTTTTAGTGGGCGCAAGCCCTGCGCATCTTCATGTGCTGGCGGCTTTTAAAGCTGCACAGCGTGCTGACACAGATGTGTATTTGGTATCGGCTTTTAACCATGTCATTCATACCCCTATGCTAGCGGGCTGGGTGGCAGGCCTTTACAGCGCAGAGCAATGCACTGTCAACTTAGGCACTTTACTGGTAGGCAGCCATGTCAAACATATTGTGGCAAATAGTTTTCAGCTTGACTGTGCCAACAGGCAAATCCTGCTCGACACAGGCAACGTCTTGCCGTATGACGTAATCAGCTTGGACAGCCGACCCGCTGTAGATAGAGAAGCTTTAAATATGATGATTCCTGGCGCTGTAGAGCGCGCAGTGTTTACGCAACCTAGTGAAGCTTTCGGCAAGCTGTGGCCACAAATTTTGCAACATGTTGGCAAGCAAGCTTTGCGCATTAGCGTGATAGGCGCAGGGTCTGCCGGGATTGAGCTAGCACTAGCCCTACAGCACCGCTTGCCCGCTTGCAGGGTCACACTGATCGTAGGGCCAAGCATGCCAGCAGCTAGCCACACGCTTGGTGTACAAAAAACCGTGATGGTGCACCTAAAAAGGCACAACATCACTCTGCTACATGACAGCTGTATCGCCATTGGAGCGCAATCTATTGAGCTAGCTTCTGGGGCCAGCTTAGTTTGTGATATTCCCTTCTTAGCTACTGATGGACAGGCCCCAGGGTGGACAGCAGAAAGCGGCTTAAATTTAGACCAGCACGGTTATCCACAGGTGAACCTTTTTGGTCAATCTACATCGCATTCAGCAGTTTTTGCCAACACTGAAATTGGTAACTCTGCCGCAGGCCAAGCGATAGGCACTAATTTACGTCTAGCTCTAGATAATTTAGCGCCCAAAGTAGTCCCTAAAACCTCTAGCGCTTTGAATCTGATCAGCTGTGGCCAGCGTACTGCTATTGCCAGTTGGGGTACCATGTGTTTTCAGGGTAACTTCGCTTGGCGTCTCAAAGATGTAATAGATCGCCGCTGGATTCGACCATACCAAATATGACCGGTAAAACCCTCTTACTTTTTAACTACGACTGGGATGCACAAGGTTTCGCCCGTTTAGCGCGCGAAACCGCTGCGCGTTTTGACAGCCGGGGTTTCGATCTCTTCTCCTTTCCTAGCAACGCGCATTTGGTGTTGTTTGATATGGACCGCATGGTGACCAAACTTGCTAGCCAAGCCAAAAGCCAGGGCTGGACAGCTGTGGCATCGCAGCACGAACAATTTGGCGCACTTACTGCAGCACTTTTAGCGCAAAAAATGGGCTGGCCCGGCACATCACCAGTAGCCGTAGCTGCATGCCAGCATAAGTTATATGCACGAGAAGTGCTGCGAAAAGTTTGCCCCGAAGCAAACACTAGCTACCAACGCCTGCCCTGCGCCTACGGCGATCCTGTGCCCACTGGTTTGCAGTTCCCTGCTTTTGTAAAACCTATTAAGGCCGCCTTCTCAGTGTTAGCCAAGGTGGTGCGGTCGCATGATGAACTACAACACTTCACACGTTTTGGGGTTTACGAGCTGTGGGTTATAAAACGCTTGGTAGAACCGTTTGAACGCGTAGCCAAGCGTCTACTGCCGCACGCCAGCACAGCGCACAGCATGATGCTAGAGACCCCCGTACAAGCTGCGCAATACAGTATTGACGGCATCGTCTACAACGGCAGCATTAAACCTTTAGGCTTAGTTGACTCTGTAATGTGCCCTGGCACGCAAGCTTTTATGCGGTTTGATTACCCCAGCAAGCTTAACGCTGACATACAGGCTAGGGCATTAGACGTGGCTAGTAAATTTTTGAACGCTGTAGGTTTTGACTACGGCATGTTCAACATGGAGTTTTTCTACGACGCAGCCACTGATAAATTGACTGTGATTGAGTTCAATCCGCGCATGGCATCACAGTTTGCAGATTTGTACCTACGCGTGGACGGCATGGATCTGTATGCCATGGCGCTCGCGTTAGCACACGGGCAAGACCCTTGGGCGGTACCGCGCAGTCAGCCTAGCGCTAACATCGCCACAAGCGCGGTGTATCGTGTTTTCGACCGTAGCGCCGAGCACTTGACGCAGAACATCCCTGCCATGCCAAACCCCGATCAACTGGCTGTGTTGAAGCAAAAATTTCCAGACCATTTGCTGCTGCAGTTCCCCAAAGCTGGGCACTCGCTAGCGCGCGACTTTAAATGGCTGGGTAGTTACCGCTACGGCATTTTGCATTTAGGCGGACGTGACGCTGATGACCTGCGCGCACGGGTGGACGCTGCTAGCGCCATAATGCAGTGGCCCGTGCCCTATGCCGACAGCGTTGTACACGCAGTTACCCACGAAACCTCAGCCCGTGCAGACCACGGTATCTCTTTAACCAATCCCTCACCCTCTTGGAAGCTATCAACATGACATCGCCAACCACTACCCAGCCGCTGGCTATTTTTAGTGCCAAGGCACTGCGCCGGTTAGCCGCAGTTGTCGCTTTTGGCGCTGTCACCACGCTCATGGGCTGCGCAGCCATCAACGCCCAAAACCCCAGCGGCGCACTCAAGCCTGTCAACGCCCATGTAGTGGACGATGTAAGCCCCGTCATGCTGAAAGGCCACGACGTAGTGGCGTACTTTACCCAAGGCAAACACGCCCTGGGCAATGCACAAATTGCAAGCCAATACGAGGGCGTGACATTTCGCTTTGCCAATGCTGAGCACAAAGCATTGTTTGACAAAGAGCCTGCCAAATACATTCCTCAGTACGGCGGCTATTGCGCCAACGGCATTGTGTATGGCATACCTTGGGGCGGCGACGCTGACACCTGGACAATTCAAAATGGCAAGCTCTACATCTTTGGTGGCCAAGGCTCTAAAGATGGTTTTGAAGTTGATGTACCTGCCAACACGGCATTGGCTGAAAAATACTGGGCCGAAGAAGTTAAAGGTAACAACAGCTTTATCCAGCGCACCAAACGCTTGATGTTTAAAGTACCCCACTCCAAAAGCGGTGAAGACATTGCTAAATTGGTAGTCGCTAAAAAAGCGAAAGGATAAACACCATGACCACTGACATAACATCTGCTCGGGGCCTTGCACGCTCTCCCATCGTTCGCAGCATGGCCAGTTGGTTAGCACTCGCCACAGTGGCGTGTTTGATGGGTTGCTCTGCCATGCAGGCGCAAAACCCCAGCGGCGCACTTAAACCCGTCAACGCCCATGTGATTGACGGCGCCAGCCACGTCATGCTCAAGGGCCATGACGTCGTGTCGTACTTTACGCAAAACAAGCACGCCATGGGCGATGCCAAATTTGCCAGCACTTACGAAGGCGTGAGTTTTCATTTTGCCAGCGCCGACAACAAAGCCCTGTTCGATAAAGAGCCC
>JANOSN010000484.1:0-1468 GCA_031415895.1 Polaromonas sp.
CCAGCTTGTTGATTTGGTACGCCAGTTGACGGCGGCCCCAATCTTCCACGCGGTGAATTTTACCGTTGGCCGTGGTAATCATGATTTTGTAACGCTCCAGCATCGCTGGAACTTGCTCGCTTTGGTCCGGATGGATCAGCAAGACTATCTCGTAATGACGCATAAACACTCCTTAAGGATTTAAGCCTAGTAACTAGACTTTGTTTAACCGCAACTTGCGTTGCAGTGTTAAAAAAGCTACCCACAGCGTCGGATGTGGTGCAGCAAGGGGAAAGCCTTCTATTATAGCGTCTTCGCGCCCCTAGTCACCATCTGCCCCCACCCCTAAAGCCATGAACTATTCCACCCTGATTTCTACCGCCCAGATGCGCAGCCTGCAAGCTGGCGGCACCGACCTGCAAGTGTGGGACTGCAGCTTCGATTTGATGAACCCCACCGCAGGCCCCGCCGCCTATGCGCAGGCGCACATTACCGGGGCGCGCTACGTGCACTTGGACACCGACCTGAGTGACAAAACCAGCGCCACTGATAAACCCAGCGGCGGCATGCCCCACGAAGCGCCCGCTAGCGGCGGGCGCCACCCCCTGCCCAGCCGCACCAAATTTGCCGCCTGGCTAGGCGCAATGGGCGTTACACCTAGCACTCAAGTAGTCGTGTACGACCGCAACGGCTGCAACTACTGCGGCCGCGCTTGGTGGATGCTGCAGTGGCTAGGCCACACCCAAGTAGCCGTGCTAGACGGCGGCCTGCAGGCCTGGCAAGCCGCAGGCGGGGCAGTGGAAAGCGGCGAAATAGCTAAAAACACCCATTCACCTGACTTTTCCCTACCAAACTACCCAATAGTCCAAGTATCTACTGCTCAAGCAGCTATAGATTTTGTAGCTAAAGCTGCCCAAACTGGCAGCCACACCATCATCGACGCACGAGCCGCGCCGCGCTTCAGAGGCGAGGTGGAACCCCTAGACCCCGTAGCAGGCCACATCCCCGGCGCGATTAACCGCCCGTTTAACCTCAACATCGGCTCAGACGGCCACTTCAAACCCGCCGCCACCCTGCGCGCCGAGTTTGATGCCCTGCTGGCAGGCCGCGACCCCACCAAGGTCATCCACCACTGCGGCAGCGGCGTAAGCGCCGTGCCCAACGTGCTAGCCATGCAAATAGCAGGCTACCCACCCACGCAGCTGTTTGCAGGCAGTTGGAGCGATTGGAGTAATCGGGCCGACTTTCCAGTGGCTAGGGGCTAGTGGCTAGATAAGCTGACGATTACTTAATCGTCCACCAAGCCCTGCGCTCCATCAAGCAGTTTGAAATTGATGGCGTTTTTAATTAGCTGTTTTTCGTAATGACGATTGCGCCTGCCTTGCTTGGCGCCAGATCGCTTGCCATTGCGCTTGTCTTGCACTATGGTGGACAACTGGCTTAAGTCGTTGGCATCTTTAATTGCGTTAGGTGATGTACGTTTAGCCAT
>JANOSN010000485.1:0-7593 GCA_031415895.1 Polaromonas sp.
GATTGACGGGTGCCCACCCGGCATGGCGCTGTCTGAGGCCGACATCCAGCCCGACCTTGACCGCCGTCGCCCCGGCACCAGCAAATTCGTCACCCAACGCAACGAGCCTGATGCTGTAGAAATCCTGTCGGGCGTGTACGAAGGCAAAACCACCGGCACCCCCATTTGCCTGCTGATTAAAAACACCGACCAGCGCAGCAAAGACTATGGCGACATTGCCAAAACCTTTCGCCCAGGCCATGCCGACTACGCCTACATCCAAAAATACGGCCTGCGTGACCCGCGTGGCGGTGGCCGGTCTTCAGCGCGCCTAACTGCGCCCATGGTGGCAGCAGGTGCAGTGGCTAAAAAATGGTTGCTGCAAAAATACGGTACCGTGTTTCGAGGCTGCATGACGCAAATTGGCGATGTGGCCATAGGCTTTGAAGACTGGGCACATGTGCATAACAACCCGTTTTTTGCGCCCATAGCCGACACCACCGCCCTAGAAGACTATATGAACGTGCTGCGCAAAAGCGGCGACTCGTGCGGCGCGCGCTTGCGGGTTACAGCCACTGGCATGCCTGTGGGCTTAGGCCAGCCGATTTTTGACAAGCTGGATGCTGACATAGCGTATGCCATGATGGGCATTAACGCTGTGAAGGGCATAGAAATCGGCGCAGGCTTTGCCAGCGTTACCCAGCGCGGCAGCACGCATGGCGATGCATTGTCGAAAGACGGTTTTAAAAACAATAACGCTGGCGGCACACTGGGCGGCATCAGCACCGGTCAAGATTTGGAAGTGAGCATTGTGGTCAAGCCCACCAGCTCAATCTTAGTACCGCGCGAGACGATGGACATTGACGGTAACCCAGCCGAGGTCATCACCAAAGGCCGCCATGACCCGTGCGTAGGCATTCGTGCCACGCCCATTGCCGAGGCCATGCTGGCACTGGTGGTGATGGAGCATGCACTGGCGCACCGCGCACAGTGCGGTGATGTAGTCAGCAGCACGCCAGTGATCAAAGGCAGTGTTTGACCGCACCTTTGCCGCAGCCTAACACTGCGCGCCAACTGCTGCCTTTTGCCGCTCTGTCGGCCAGTTATTTTGCCCACCTAGGTTTTTTCAGCCCCTACTTGTCGCTGTGGCTGCAAGACTTGGGCTTGAGTATCGCCGTTATCAGCGTGCTAGCGTCTATGCAGGCCGCTACGCGGCTATTCGCACCCTACGGCTGGGGCTGGCTTAGCGACCGCACAGGCCAGCGCGTAAAGCTGCTGCGCTACAGCGCGTTGGCAGCTTTGGCGGCATCGGCCTGCCTGTGGTGGGCACAAAGCAGTGTGGTGTGGATTGCCGTGGTGTTGATTATTATGCTGATCCACTCAAGCGCCATGATGCCGATGAGCGAGGCCGCCATGGCGCAGCTGGTAAGCCAGGGTGGTGCGTTTGACGCTAAGCGCTATGGCCGCGTGCGGCTGTGGGGGTCGGTGGGATTTTTAGTGACGGTGCTGATGGCGGGCTGGTGGTTTGAGCGCTTTGGCATGCGCTACTTTCCGCTGTGGTCAGTGGTCACCATGGCTGCGCTGATGCTAAGTACCTGGTGGCTACCTGATGTGCCCGAGAAACCTTTGGCCGCCCACGAGCGCATGCCCATTGGCCCCATCATGCGCCAAAGCGCGGTGCGCTGGCTGTTTGTCACCGTGTTTTTGCATGTGTTGGCGCACATGGGTGTGTATATTTATTTGTCTTTGTACCTTGATGCTTTGGGCTACAGCAAAACCACCATTGGCGTGCTGTGGGCTATATCGGTGGTAGCAGAGATTACGTGGTTCTACAGCCAAGGGCGCTGGCTGCCGCGCATTAGCTTAAGTGCTTGGCTGGTGGTGGCTGCAGCGTTAACAGCACTGCGCATGGGCATCACTGCGGCAGCGGGCCATGTGCTGGTGTTAGTGCTGCTGGCGCAGGCGCTGCACGCCATTACGTTTGCGGCCCACCACACGGTGTGCATTGCCTTGTTGTCGCACCACTTTGCGGGCCAGTTGCGCGGGCGCGGGCAGGCGCTGTACACGGTAATTGGCTATGGCCTGCCGGGGGTTTTGGCAGGTATTGCAGGCGGGTACATTACGTCGCAGTGGGGCTTGGGTAGTGTGTTTTGGGTCACTATGGTGGTGGCCTTGCTAGCCACGGGCTGCGCGCTTAAGGTGCGGGCGTTGCAACAACAGGTTTTGAAAACGGGTTAAATTCGCTCACCAGCGCAGTAGCCACTAGCACCAGCACAGCACCTACCAGCATGCCAGAACTAACGGGTTCATTCAAAAAGATATGCCCCCAAGCCACGCCAAACAGCGGAATCATAAAGGCCGGTGTCATAGCCGCTGTAGCTGACACATGGCGCATGATGCGTAAATGCACCCAGTAGGCCAGCGCTGAAGTAATGATGCCCATCACAGCCACAGCCACCAGGGCAGTGACGCTCCACTGCGCATGTGGCCAGCGCCACACTGTAGCCGGGGCTAGCAATAACAGCGACCACAGATGAATACCCGCAGCAATAGCCAAAGGCTCAATGCGCGTCACTGCCCGCTTAGCCAGCGGTGTAGACACGCCGTAGCAAGCAGCAGCACCAATGCAGGCCAACGCGCCCAACAGCACTTGTGGCGATAAATCTACAGGCCCCAGCCGCACTACCAAGCCTACGCCTATAAAACCTAATACACAGCCCAGCAATTTGCGCGGGGTCAGCACATCCACCTTAAGCCAAGCGCCCGCTATGCAGCCAAATACCACTGACGTGGTGTTAAGTAAAGCGCTGTAGCCCGCCGGTATGTACAACGCAGCCCAGGCGTACAACATAAAAGGCAGGGCGACCGACAAAACGCCCAGCCGCAAAAGCTCGCGCCAATGGGCCCACGGCCAGCGCTGGCGCAGCGCGAACATGATCAATGCCAGTGTGAGAGTGGCCAAGCCTATGCGCAGCCCAGCCATCACGGCTGGCCCTAGCAATGGGCTGGCCACACGAATAAACAAAAACGACGCACCCCATAGTGCCGACAAAACAGTCAGTTGTAGCAGGGTGGTGGCGTTCATGAAATTAAAAAATACCCAGGATTAGGAGGCAAGCCATCACCGATGTGGTTTTGGGCAAAAACACGTCAAAACAGCGTTTTTTTACGGTCTGTCGCTCTATTGTGCAGGACAAAAAAAGTCAGCCCTTGGGTTGTGTAACACGGTTCAGGGTATAATCATAGGCTAAGCATAAAGAGCTCGAGTGCTTTATGCTTGTGTCAGAGTTTTTGCTTTGACAATTTCCGGAAATTGTTTTTCTATTAGTTTTATTCAAGGATTTCAAAATGAAAAAGACCCTCGTATTAGCATCTTTGTTGGCCGCTGTTGCGTTGGCCGCTTGCGGTAAAAAAGAAGTAGCTCCTGCTGCTGCCCCAGCACCTGCTGCAGCTCCTGCTGCCGCTGTTGTGGCTCCTGCTGCTGACGCAGCTTCTGCAGCTGCTGGCGCCGCCGCTGGTGCAGCTTCTGCTGCCGCTGGCGCTGCTGGTGCAGCTGCTGGCGCCGCCGGTGCTGCTGCTGATGCTGCCAAAACAGCTGCTGGCGCTGCCGCCGGTGCCGCTGCTGACGCTGCCAAAGGCGCAATGGCTTCTGGCGCTGGAGCTGCTGACGCTGCTAAAGCTGCTGCCGGTGCCGCTGCTGACGCTGCTAAAACAGCTGCTGGCGACGCTGCAAAAGCTGCTGTTGACGCGGCTGCCAAGAAGTAATTCTTCGCGCATGTCTCTTGCCCTTCACGGGGCATAAAAGAAGCTCCTTCGGGAGCTTTTTTTATGGCTTAAGCGGTTTTAACAAATCGATCTAACAATTAAGCGTGTAATTAAGCGCGTTTGAGATTTTTCATGGCGCGCTCCACCTCGCGTTTGCCTTCACGCTCAGCCACGACACTGCGTTTGTCATGCTCTGCCTTGCCTTTGGCCAGCGCTATTTCACACTTCACACGGCCAGTCTTCCAGTGCAGGTTAATGGGCACCAGGGTGTAGCCTTTTTGCTCCACCTTGCCAATCAAGCGGCGAATATCGTCTTTCTTCATCAACAGTTTTTTATTGCGCACGCTGTCGGGGTTAACGTGGGTCGATGCGGTTTTAAGCGGATTGATTTGGCAGCCTAGTAAAAACAGCTCACCATTGCGTATCAGCACATAGCCGTCGGTCAGTTGCACTTTGCCGTTACGCACCGCCTTGACCTCCCAGCCCTCCAGCACCATGCCGCACTCAAACCGTTCTTCAAAAAAATAATTGAAGGCGGCCTTTTTGTTGTCAGCAATGCGCGAATTACCAGTGGTGGATGAATCAGGCTTTTTTGTCATTGAATATAAGTGGGGGGTGCACAGCCCCAATACAATGGGAGGCTGCCAAACACCTATTTTAAGAACTCTCTGGGCCTTTTCGCCGTGAAAACAGTTAATAAGTCTGTGCTAATTTGGTACAGCGCCAGCCAAATGTACGATTTGGTCACCGATGTGCCCAGCTATCCGCAGTTTCTGCCGTGGTGTGACCAAGCGCAGGTGCTGAAATCTGACGCGCCTATAGCAACCGCCGCTAACGGTAGTGGCCCCAACCAGGTTACAGCGCAAGTGGGCATCAGTTTTGGAGCAGTGCGCCAAAACTTTACCACCTGCAACACGCACAGTATTGACGCACAGGGCGTGCGCACGATACATCTGCAGCTAGTAAAAGGCCCATTTTCAGCTCTGCAAGGAGCGTGGCATTTCTCCCCAGTGGGCAGCCCAGCACAAAACGCCTGCCGCGTTGAGCTGCAGTTAAGCTACGATTTTGACAGCGCTGCCTTGGCTGCCTTGGTAGGCCCTGTGTTCGACAAAATTGCCTCCAGTTTGGTTGACGCCTTTGTCAAACGTGCAGAGCAGGTGTATGGCCCCACGCTTTGACATCCAGCCTGGCCAAGCACAGCCTGATGACCTGACCATTACCGTGTGCTACGCGCCCAGCCCGCGCACGGTGTACACAGCAGTGGTGCAACTACCTGCACACGCCCAGCTGCGCGATGCTTTGGCTCTGTGCGCCGCCCACCCGCAGTTAACCAGCGCTATACAAGCGGTGACAACAGGCAAGCTGTATTGCAGCGTGTGGGGTGCCAAGGCTGCGCCCGAGCAATGGTTGCAACCGCATGACCGCATCGAGTTATGCCGCCCGCTGCGTGTAGACCCAAAAGTAGCCCGCCGCGAGCGCTTTGCCCAGCAAGGGGCGCGTACATCAGGCTTGTTTGCGCAGCGCAGACCTGGGGCTAAGTCGGGGTATTAGTGCAAGGCATTTGCTATTTATTTAGTAGCTATATATTCAATGAATACTTGGACTACCAGCCATTTAGACCACTAAACAGCCACCGAAGCACTAGCATGCAGGCAAATAGCAGCAGCAGCCGCCACGTTCAGCGACTCTTCGCCCCCAGGCTGCGCTATACGCACATGCAGCTGTGCACGCGCCATCAGATCAGCGCTGACGCCCTGCCCTTCATGCCCTAACACCCAGTTGAGAGCGCTAGGCAGTTTGCCATGCGACAACAACTGGTGCAAAAATTCACCTTCATGGCTGCTGGTCACAGCCAGCGGGTTTTGCAGCAAGGCCACATCGTCCAGCGACGCAGATTCAACCAAATGCAAACCAAAATGCGCCCCCATGCCTGCACGCAGCACCTTGGGCGCCCACAGCGCTACGCTACCTTTGAGTGCCACCACCTGCGTAAAGCCAAACGCCGCTGCGCTGCGCAAAATGCTGCCGACGTTGCCGGGGTCTTGCAGGCGGTCTAACACCACGGTGCGGCTGGTTGGGCTCAGTGCAACATCTGCTGGCACATCGCATACAAAACCCAAGCTGGGCATGGAATCTAGAGCACTGATCTCGGCCATCAGTGCGTCGGGTATTACTATGATTTTAGTAGCTGCCTGAGCAATAGATACTTGGACTACCGCCTGTTTTGATTCCAAAATGATGGCAATAGAAGGCTTTAGGCCTTTTTGCAGGTAGGCGCTGCACAAATGCTCGCCCTCAATCCATACACGCCCTGTTTTGCGATACGCTGCGCCGTCAGTGGCTAGCTTGCGAAGCTCTTTAAGCAGCGGATTGTCACGCGAGGTGATGACCAGTGGCTCAGTCATGGGGTGCTTTCGGCTGTGCGCTTTGGCTTTGCGGTCCCGCTGCTGCTGGCGATGACTGCCTGGGTGGCGGCCATGACGGAACTGGCTTTGGCGGCGGCCATCGCCTCACGCACAGGTGCAAAGCTGGTGCGGTGCTCTGCACATGCACCGTGCGCTTTGAGTGCGGCCATGTGCTCCGCGGTGCCATAGCCTTTGTGGCCATCAAATCCGTATTGCGGGTAGTCGGCGTGCATTTGTGTGCACTGCCTGTCGCGCGTAACTTTGGCAATGATGGACGCTGCCGAGATGGCCTGCACTTTTGCGTCGCCTTGCACAATCGCCTCGGCCAGCACGTCTAGCTGGGGTATGCGGTTGCCGTCGACCAGTACTTTGACAGGTTTCAGGCGCAGCGCCGCTACGGCGCGCTGCATGGCCAGCATGGTGGCTTGCAAAATGTTTAGGCGGTCAATTTCTTCAACACTCGCCTCGCCCACGCCTACGCACAGGGCTTTGGCGCGAATTTCGTCGTAGAGTTTGTCACGCTTGAGCGCAGTAAGTTTTTTAGAATCAGCCAATCCTTTGATGGGCTTGGCATCGTCCAAAATCACCGCTGCGGCCACGACCTTGCCTGCCAATGGGCCGCGCCCGGCTTCGTCTACGCCTGCGACCAAGCCTGATGCGTCCCACACTAAGGGCACTTGCTGCATGACCAAAGATTTGGTTTTGCGTGCCCGTGGCTTGGCTGTGCTGGGAGGCTTAACTTTGGATAACTTGGGCAATGGCATGGCTGGCTAGCTGCAGGGTGTCGCGCTGCAGCTCGGTGTGCAGGGCGGTAAAGCGTTGTTCTAAGGCGTGTATTTTCTCAGGTTGCGCTAGCCAGTCTAGCAGTGCTTGCGACAAGGCCTGCGGCGTGGCCGCGGATTGCAAAAACTCAGGCACTACAAAATCGCGGCACAAAATGTTAGGCAGGCCCACCCAAGGCTGCAGCTTTTTACGCCGCATCATCTGCCAGCTGAGCCAGTGCATGTTGTAGGCGATCACCATGGGGCGTTTGAACAGTGCGGTTTCTAGCGTGGCGGTGCCGCTGGCGATAAGCGCCACATCGCAGGCTGCCAGCGCTGTGTGTGACTGGCCATCTAGCAGCTGCACCAAGCCCTGATCACCCAATGTCACGCCTGCACGCTGAGCCTGTGCAGTGATAGCAGCACGCAAACCAGGCGCGCAGGGCACTATAAATTTGATAGCTGGCTGAGCAATAGATACTTGGACTACAGCCCTAAAGAACACTTCAGCCAAGTACTGCACCTCAGATGCACGGCTACCTGGCAGCACAGCTATCACACGGTCGTCCGCCTTCAAACCCAGCGCTTGGCGTGCAGCCTGCCTGTCTGGCTGCATAGGTATGGTGTGCGCTAGCGGATGGCCCACATAGGTGGCGGGAATACCAGCTTGGTCATACAGTGGT
>JANOSN010000486.1:0-3284 GCA_031415895.1 Polaromonas sp.
ACAAAATTGACCGCATGGCCGCACATGCGCTGGTAACGCACCCAAATATCGGCCTGGATGTACTCCATGATGTGGCCGATATGCATGTTGCCGTTGGCGTACGGCAAGGCGGTGGTGACGAATAGCTTGCGCTGTGCTGACAAATTGGCGGGCGTGGTCATTGTGAGAATTTTTCTGCGGGTAAGCCCGTATTTTAGAAGGCTTAGCTACACTCTCTAGGTAAGCCCCTTTTTTTAAGTAATTTTGTGCGGGCTGTAATCGACAAATTTCGATGTTTTACAGGTTTTGAAGCTCATGGCCACCAATGACGATATTCTCGCAGCGCTTAAGTCGGTAATCGACCCTAACACCGGCAAAGACTTCGTGTCTAGCAAATCGGTAAAGAACCTGACCGTGTCAGAGGGCGACGTAGCCTTTGACGTAGAGCTGGGCTACCCCGCTAAAAGCCAAATTGCAGGCTTTCGCAAGGCGCTGATTGCTGCTGCCAAAGGCGTGGCGGGCGTGGACAACGTGTCATGCAACGTTAGCACCAAAATTGTGGCCCATGCAGCCCAGCGCGGCGTGGCGCTGATGCCGACGGTCAAAAACATTGTGGCCGTGGCCTCAGGCAAGGGCGGCGTAGGCAAAAGCACTACCGCTGTTAACCTGGCCCTGGCCTTGGCCGCCGAGGGTGCCAAAGTGGGCCTGCTGGACGCCGACATTTATGGCCCCAGCCAGCCCATGATGATGGGCATTGAAGGCCGCCCCGAGAGCGAGGACGGCCAAACCATGGAGCCGATGGAAAACTACGGCGTACAGGTGATGTCGATTGGCTTTTTGGTAGCCCAAGACGAGGCCATGGTGTGGCGCGGCCCTATGGCCACGCAGGCGCTGGAGCAGCTGATTCGCCAGACCACCTGGAAAGACCTGGACTATTGGATTGTGGACATGCCGCCCGGCACGGGCGACATTCAACTGACTTTGTCGCAGCGCGTGCCCATGACGGGTGCAGTCATTGTCACCACACCACAAGACATTGCCCTGCTGGACGCCAAAAAAGGCATCAAGATGTTTGAAAAAGTCGGCGTGCCGATTTTGGGTATCGTCGAGAACATGGCGGTACACGTGTGCACCAAGTGCGGCCACACAGAGCATATTTTTGGCGAAGACGGCGGCAAGCGCATGGCCGCTGAATACAACATGGACTACTTAGGTGCACTGCCGCTAAACATGCAAATCCGCATTCAAGCTGACAGTGGCAAACCCACCGTGGTGTCTGACCCCGATGGCGAAGTAGCCACCATCTACAAAGCAGTGGCGCGTCAAGTGGCTATCAAAATTGCCGCTAAAGCAAAAGATTTTTCTAGCAAGTTCCCGTCGATCAAGATCAGCAAGGACACCTGATATGCCAGAGACGACGCTAGCCTCAGTGGAGCAAATGCGTCAAAGCCTGAAAGCTTCTAGCAAGCTTAAGGGCCGCCAAGCGGACGCTGCGTCGCTGGCCGATGTACGCGCCTTGATCGGCACTGCCACGCAGGCCCAGCCGCACCTCGCTAACCTGTTGATTGAGCATTTGCACAAGCTCAATGACCGCTACCACGGCCTGTTTGAGCGCCACCTGTGCGCGCTGGCTTTTGAGATGAACCTGCCTATGGCCCACGTGTTTGAAGTGGCCACTTTTTATCACCACTTTGAGGTGCTAATGGACGATGCCAAGCCCGCCCGCGTGACAGTGCGGGTGTGCGATGGGCTCAGCTGCGCAATGGCGGGCGCGCAAGAATTATTGGAAAAATTACCCGCGCTAGTAGGCCAAGACGTACGCGTCATCAGCGCGCCCTGCATTGGCCGCTGCGAGCAAGCACCCGCCGTCTGCGTGGGCCAGCGCGCAGTGCCACAAGCTACTGTAGAGACCATTCAAGAGGTCATTTACCAAGAAAATAGTGCTGTAGTCCAAGTATTTACTGCTCAAGCAGCTATAAATTCAATAGCGTATGCAGATTATCGCCAAGCCGGTGGCTACGCGTTGGCTGCAGCCGTGGTCAATGGTGAAGAAGATGCCGAAGTCATTTTGCACACCATGGAAAACTCTGGCCTGCGCGGCTTGGGGGGTGCGGGGTTTTCGGCGGGGCGCAAGTGGCGAATTGTGCGCGATCAGCCCGCGCCGCGCCTGATGGCAGTCAACATTGACGAAGGCGAGCCCGGCACCTTCAAAGACCGCACTTATTTAGAGCGCGACCCGCACCGGTTTTTAGAGGGCATGTTGATCGCTGCGCAAGTGGTGGGCTGCGAGGCTGTCTACATCTACCTACGCGACGAATACCACGACTGCCGCAAACTGCTAGAGCGCGAGCTAGCAAATTTGCGCGCCGACCCACCCTGCCCGCTGCCACACATCGAGCTGCGCCGTGGCGCGGGCGCTTACATTTGCGGCGAAGAGTCGGCCATGATCGAGAGCATCGAAGGCAAACGCGGCGAGCCCCGCATGCGCCCGCCCTACATTGCAGAGGTAGGCTTGTTTGGCAAACCCACGCTGCAGCACAATTTTGAAACCTTGTACTGGGTGCGCGAGATTGTTGAAAAAGGCGCAGACTGGTTTGCTGCCCAAGGCCGGCATGGCCGCAAAGGCCTGCGCAGCTTTAGCGTGAGCGGCCGGGTTAACAACCCGGGCGTGAAGTTAGCCCCAGCAGGCATTACTGCGCGCGAGTTGATTGATGAGTTTTGCGGCGGTATGCTGGACGGCCACAGCTTGTATGGCTACTTGCCCGGTGGTGCGTCAGGCGGCATATTGCCTGCATCGCTGGCCGATGTGCCGCTAGACTTTGACACGCTGCAGCCCTACGGTTGCTTTATCGGCAGCGCAGCAGTCATCGTGCTAAGCCAGCATGACACAGCACGTGATGCAGCGCTGAACATGATGCGGTTTTTTGCCCACGAAAGCTGCGGCCAATGCACCCCCTGCCGCGTGGGCACTGACAAAGCCGCCACGCTAATGCAAGCTGCAGTGTGGGACAAAACCACGTTAGATGACTTAAGTGCAGTCATGGTCGATGCATCCATCTGCGGCCTAGGCCAAGCAGCGCCGAACCCGATGCTGTCGGTGTTCAAATATTTTCCGCACGAGGTAACCGCATGAGTGCGCGCGATGTGATCAGCTTTGTATTGAACGGCAGCGCATGCCAAGCCCTGCCGGGCGAGACCATTTTGCAAGCTGCCAAGCGCAGCGGCGTCGACATACCGCACCTTTGTTACAAAGAAGGTTACCGCGCCGATGGCAACTGCCGCGCCTGTGTGGTAGAAATTAACGG
>JANOSN010000487.1:0-2372 GCA_031415895.1 Polaromonas sp.
CAGCCGCAGCATCGGCAGACACTGCATCATGGCCTGCGCCGTGCGCTACGCTTGCGGCCGCAACTAGGCACAACGCCCCTAGAGTTTTAGTGAATAAGCGTGGCAAATAAGTAGAGATTAATAACATAGCCTGAACTGTAGCCAGCGCGCCGCAAAGCGTCCAATACAAAGAAATCACAAGCTCATAGCGTTTGGCAATAAGGGGCTAAGTAGCTGCCGCATATAGGGTTTTCACCGTGCTGTGTCATCCCCAAATACGTATTTCCCGTTGTACCCATATAGTGCATTGGCGCTACAGTTCGACTATATCTATTGGAGTTATTCATGCAAACCAAGCGTTTTACCCTTATTGCCACAGCCGCCGCGCTGGCGCTGACCGCTTTTGGTTCGGCCATGGCACAAGACTTTCCTTCTAAGGACAAGCCAATCACCTTCGTCGTACCTTTTGCAGCAGGTGGCCCTACCGACAAGGCAGCACGCGACCTGGCGCTGTCGATGGGCAAAACTTTAGGCACCTCTATCGTCATTGACAACGCTGCGGGTGCTAGCGGCTCGATTGGTGCCAATAAAGTGGCCAAGGCCAACGCTGACGGCTACACACTGCTGTTCTTCCACATCGGCCAGGCTACTTTGCCCACCATGATTCGCAAGCTGCCCTACAACGTGGAAACTGATTTTGAATACCTAGGCTTGGCCAGCGAAAACCCAATGGCCGTGCTGGGCCGCCCCACTTTGCCTGCTAACAACATGGCTGAGCTGGTGAAATGGGCTAACGAGAATAAAGGCAAAGTTAACCTAGGCAACGCAGGCCCAGGCTCAGCATCGCACATGTGCGGCATGCTGTTTCAGTCGGCCCTGAAAGTGGACATGACCACCATCCCGTACAAAGGCACTGCGCCTGCCATGACCGACCTGATTGGCGGCCAGATTGACCTGATGTGCGACCAAACCACCGTGGCCACACCGCAGCTAGAAGGCAAAAAAGTAAAAGGCTTTGCAGTCACCACGCCTAAGCGCCTGACCACCCCAGCGCTGAAAGACATGCCTTCAATGCAAGAAGCTGGCAACAAAGACTTCGCCGTCACCATCTGGCAAGGCCTGTACGCCCCTAAAGGCACACCAGCGCCTGTGCTCAAGAAGATCAACGACGCACTGAAAATCGCCGTAAAAGATGCCGACTTCATCAAGAAGCAAGAAGCCGGTGGCGCAGTGGTCATCACCGACCAGCGCACCGACCCCGCTGGCCACAAAGCTTTTGTCACCGCTGAGATTGCCAAATGGGCACCTGTGATCAAGGCTGCTGGCGCTTACGCTGACTAAGCTGGTTGAGTGAATTAAAAAAGACGACTTCAGTCGTCTTTTTTTATGTCTAAATGGGTTGTAGTCTAAGTATTTATTACTCAAGCAGCTATGCTATTGATAGTATTCATTCACTAACTATCGAACAACTTGTATGCCGTTACCCCCTCTGCGTCTAGTTGACTCCATCACCGAGTTGAGCATGCAAGACGCGGGCTGTGTAGCGGTCAGCGGGTCGCATGGCGGTATTAGCTCAGCGCGCTTCGCGCTGGCGGCGCGGCCACTGCTGAGCGTGTTTAACGACGCAGGTGGCGGGCGCGACAACTCTGGTATAGCTGCACTAGATTTTTTGCAGCAGCACGGCCTGGCAGCTTGCACTGTGGCGCACACCAGCGCCTGTATTGGCCAAGCGCGCAGCAGCTATAGCGACGGCGTGGTTAGCCACACCAACTCACTGGCCGCTGCGCTGGGCCTGCGCGCAGGTAGTAGCTTGCTTGTGCAGTTGCTGCAATTGCAGCTATGTGATTAACCCGCTAGCCGTGCAATGCAGCGGGCGCTATGATGCAATAACAATACACCAAAAATCACCAGAGACAATATGACTAATTTCTTATCAAATCGCCGCATAGTCCAAGCATTTATTGCTCAAGCAGCTATACTATTTATAGCATTAGTAGCACCGCACAGTGCTAACGCACAAAGCACTTGGCCAGCCAAACCAGTGCGCATTGTGGTGCCGTTTGCACCCGGCGGCACCACTGATATTTTGGCGCGTGCGCTAGCGCCCGAGCTGTCTAAAGCATTTGGCCAAAGCTTTGTAGTGGAGAACCGCGCTGGCGCAGGTGGCAATGTAGGTGCTGACCATGTAGCCAAGTCGGCTGCCGATGGCTACACCCTGCTGATGGGCACTGTGGGCACACACGGCATTAACAAAGCGCTGTACCCTAACCTACCCTACAACCCTGTGAAAGATTTTGCACCCATCACCTTGGTAGCGGGCGTACCCAACGTGATGGTGATGAATGCAGACAAGGCGCAAAAGCTGGGTATCAACACCGTGGCCGATTTTGTCA
>JANOSN010000488.1:0-5810 GCA_031415895.1 Polaromonas sp.
CCCCCGTGGGCTACCTTGCGTCGCTAAAAAACTTGCTCGACAAGCGTGGTGAAAGCTACGACGCTTATATGGCCGACCCCCAGTTAGAGCAATACCACTTTATTGGCAAAGACATCATCACCTTTCACACTTTGTTTTGGCCAGCGATGCTGAAGTTTAGTGGCCGCAAAACACCTAACAATGTGTTTGTGCATGGCTTTTTGACCGTGAACAACGGCGAGAAAATGAGCAAAAGCCGTGGCACTGGCCTAGACCCGCTGAAGTATTTGTCGCTGGGCATGAACCCCGAGTGGCTGCGTTACTATTTAGCCGCCAAGCTGAACGACCGCAATGAAGATATTGACTTTAATGCAGAAGATTTTCAACTGCGGGTGAACAGCGACTTGGTAGGTAAATTCATCAACATCGCTAGCCGATCAGCAGGCTTTATTGCCAAGCGTTTTGGCGGTGCGTTGGGTGCGTTGAGTGGTTCAGGCGCACAGCTAGTGCAGGCCATGCAAGCCAAGGTACCCGAGATTGCGCAGATGTATGAAGCCCGCGAGTTTGGCAAAGCGCAGCGCGAGATCATGTTGATGGCCGACAAGGTGAACGAATATGTAGACCAAAATAAACCGTGGGAGCTGGCCAAGCTAGAAGGCCAAGATGCGCGTTTGCAAGAAGCCTGCAGCACCTGCATAGAAGCCTTCCGTTTGCTGAGCATTTGCATCAAACCTGTATTGCCTGCGCTAGCAAGCCAAGTCGAAGCGTTCTTAAAAGTTGCACCATTCGTCTTTACCGATGGTGCCAAGTTGCTGGGCACAGGCCATGTGATTGGTGAATACAAACACCTCATGCAGCGCGTAGACCCTAAGCAGCTGGAGGCATTGTTTGAGCCTGCAGTCCAAGAATCTACTGCTCTCGATGCTACAAAATCTGTATCGACTAGCGCCGCTGCGAATGCAACCGCTAATACACCTGTGGTGGGCGGGGATGCAGTTGCACCGTCCGCACAGCTCGGCGGCGAGGCGCTGGCCCCCACCATCAGCATCGACGACTTCGTCAAAGTTGACCTGCGCATTTGCCATATCGTCAACTGCGAAGCGGTAGAAGGCTCAACCAAGTTGCTGCGTTTAACACTCGATGTAGGTGAGAAAAATGAAGACGGCAGCGCTAAACACCGCAACGTCTTCAGTGGCATTGCCAGCGTTTACAAGCCCGAAGAACTGATCGGTAAGCACACCGTGATGGTGGCTAACCTAGCACCGCGCAAAATGAAGTTTGGCATCAGCGAAGGCATGGTGCTAGCCGCCAGCCATGGTGATGAGAAAGCCAACCTCGGCATTTACATTTTGAACCCGTGGCCGGGCGCGCAGCCGGGTATGCGCATACGCTAATTGGCCTGTAGTCCAAGCATTCATTGCTCTGATAGCTATCTATTCAATAGTAAAAATATAAAAAGCCTGCGGCACTAATGCACCGCAGGCTTTGATGATGTTACTAAGAGCTTATTGCACTTGAAGCGTCTTTACGCGCTTACCGTCGGACATGGTTTGCGTAGTGCCAGCAGATGACTTTTGGTTAGTGGCGTTGTTGCCCACTTGGATGGACACAGCGGATGCGCTGCTGTTATCACCGACTTTGCTGAAAAAGTTAAGGTAGTAGCGGCCATCGGCTTGCGGGGTGACCACCACGCTGTGCTGGCTTGGATTACCAGCTTCGACGTTCAGCACTTGGGACGGGTCTTGCATGGCCAGGCCGCTATCGGCGGTCATAGTGACTTGGCCCGACTTGCCACTGGCCATCACTACCACTGTAAGGGCTTTGCCAGCAGTGGGAGTGCCAACGACTTTGTAGCTTAGTTGAATACCTGAACTACCTTTTTTATTTGGCAAAATTGTAAAACCTGCTGCCTTGCGCACGCTACTTTTGCCCTCGATTTGCTTAAAAGCATCGGCTTGGGCTTGGCCTGTATAGCTCAGTGCCAAAGCGATTACACCGAGAATCAATGTTGTGTTTTTCATAAATACGCCTTTTTTCAAAAAGTTAAATTAGTTCACGCGGATGGTGGCGCAATTGGTGGTGCTTGCACTGCTTAGGTTGTAGTCATATGCGCGGATAAGAACTTCGCCAGCCGGTAAATTGCCAGTAAATACTTCAGAGGTAGTGTTTGTCTCCTCAGCTAGACCAATTTGACCACCACGTTGGTAGACTAAAAAATCTACATCATGCCCGTTTGCAGCAGTTGAACTCACGGTAATGGTACGAGAGCCTGCTGCGGGATTGTTAAACCGCAGGTAGCGCCGCTCGCCCAACTTGTTAGGATTAGGGTTGTTGCTGTATTGCTTGTTAAAACATAGCGGCACTGGTGCAGCTCCAATAGTAAGTACTTGGTGCACCGGAATATTATTGACATTGCCCCCGTTATTGGTCTCGCCAGTACCCCATTGGTCTGCATTAGCGCCCGCATAAATTTTTTGTCCATCCAATAATGTGTTGAGTGATGCGGCTGCGCCTGCAGCCGCGCTGCGTACACCTGCAGCAAAAGTGAAGATGGTGTTAAGTGCATCTTGGCCACTTTTCATCGGGCCGCTGAACGAAGCCCAAATGGGTGCGAAACCTTTGTCCACGCCAAGTTTGTAAATAATGTATTGAACGCTGGACTCGCTGAACCAGCCTACGCTGGCATTAGGGTTAGTGGCTGGGTCAGTACCTGTGCGGATAACACCACCGCTGTCCTGTCTTGGGCCGCTTGAATCTGGGTTGTCTGGGCTATTGCGCACTAGGCTGGCAAAGGCATAGCCCCAGCCCTCGCCGTAGGACAGCGTCATGTCCAAATAGTCACCTGTCGAGTGGGCGCCTCCGGTAGAGTGGCTTTGTGAGAACGCACTTTGTAGATAGTGGCCGTATTCGTGTGCTATGACACCGCTGTCAAATTCGTCGGTGTCCGTATCTTCTTTTCCTAATATAAACAAGGTACGCTGCGGCGGTGCGGCGGCAGTGGCACCAGGTAATTCAGTAAAAAACGAAGTACCAATCTCACCTGCAGTGCGGCTACCGTTGACGGTGGTGTTTTTAGGGCTCCAAAATACAGTGAGAGCAGGAAATTGTGTGGTGGGTGCCACGCTGGTGACTAATTGCATGCCACTGTAGATAGTGTCCAAAATGGCAAACGGCCCACTCGCGCGCTGAGCCTCGTCATATTTCAAGGTGGCCGCATTCCAGCCTAATGGCACTTTGATATTACGAACACTATTGGTACTGCCAGCTGATGCTGCTGCAAATCCGATTTGCCATAGAGCACCTTGGTCGGTATTGTCATAGATACCGACATTCCAGTTAGAAGGCCCCGTGGTTTTGGTCATGAGAGCAGCCACTGCAATTGATACATTGCTGTTGGCCGGTACGTTCAGTGCATAGGCTCCAGTGTCGCTGGTGGTAGCGCTGCTCACAATTGTGGTGCCACTTACAGCAGCAATCAGTATGCCGCGCATGGGTTTTGTGGTGATGTTGGCATAGTCAAGTGCGGCTGAGCCAGCCTTGTTGGTCACACTTTCATAGCTTGCGACACCGGTAATCTGCACTTGACCCACCGCAGGCGGCGGTGTGGTGACGGGGGGCGATGTAGTCGGCGGGTTGGTCACTGGCGGATTGGTGCCGGGGGGTGTAGCAACAGGCGGCGTTATAGTGCCGGGGTTAAGGTTAGTAGGCGCAGTACCACCTCCACCGCCTCCACAGGCCTGCAAGGCCACCACGCTTACCGCTATCAAAGCGCTGCTGAATAATCTGCTCAAACGTTGCATAAAGTATCCTTAAATGGATTAAAAACTAAGCTAAAGTTTAGCTGCAATCAACTACGTAAATAAATTGCTACACCTAATTTACGCTGCTTATTGCGTGACTTAATTTGCAAATCAAGTTATTTTGACCGATCTGACCCTGTCTCAGGATCAGGCCCGCTCTCAGTGCGCAGCACTTTGAAATTGCTGTCCATCACCGCGCTAAAAACCATCGACTTATTGCCTGAATCTTCCAGGTAGCGCCAGTTGTAATAGGTTTCTTTCTTGAGCTCATACGGCACGACGCGCATGGGTTTGCCTAGCAGTTTGCGCACGTCTTCCATCATCATGCCGGGTTGCACTTTGGCAAAGTTTTGCGGGGTGAGCACTTGGCGTAGGCTGGTCATTTTGCCGTCGGTGCCAATGCTGATCATGTAGTTACGGTGGCCGCTGGGCTGGCGGTTGTATTCAAAAATGCGTATGCCGCCTTCGCCATCCCAGACTTTTTCGGGTTCGCCAAATTTAGCGCGCACATCGGCCTCGGTGGCGATGCCTTCCTCTAGTTCAATAATGCGCTGCTGGTCGCACCCTACCAAAGCGAGCATGCTGGCCAATAGTCCCATCACGGCACCCCTTAAAAGTACTTTTTGAATTGAAGTCCACTGCATTTTGGTTCCTTTTTAGTTCAGTTTTCGTCAAATAACGCCGATTGCCATCTTACCCAAGGCCGCTGACCGCGCCAGCCCAGTAAAATCATCATTTTGCTGGTGCATCAGTCATGGTGCATTTGCCAGTCTAGGTTACAAGTCTACGCCGAGTTTTATCCATGTCCGCCTTGCTCAACGCCATCAGCCGTATTTTTTATAAACCGCAATACGTGTCTGATACCAGCCACTTTATCAACGACCTTAAGCGTAACCGCCCCACGCTAGAGGCTGAGCAGCGCGCAGGCCGCGCCCTGCTGTGGGATAAGAACGTGGACCGCAGTGCCTTGGCTGACAATGAAGACAGCCGCGTAGCGCAAAGCGGGTATGTGTATGGCTCAAAACCTTAAAAAATACTGTTTTACCTATCATTTAGTGCTGTAGTCCAAGTATTAATTACGTTTATAGCTATAAAAATAATAGCGTAGTGCACATTTTCTAGTCACCTGCTTACACCCCTTACATGAGCGATACGCCCCCACTAGCCGCCGCTGTGCCAGACTCTGCGATGGTGCTGCCTGCCCTGCAGCCTGATGCACCACTGCTCAACATAGGACTGCCAACCGTAGTGGATCAAGTAGCTTTAGCGCGCCTGTATGGCGAACCCTTGTTTGCGATGCCGACGGATTTGTACATTCCGCCGGACGCTCTAGAGGTGTTTTTAGAGGCCTTTGAAGGCCCGCTGGACTTGCTGCTGTACCTCATCCGCAAACAAAACTTCAATATTCTGGACATCCCCATGGCGGGCGTGACGCGCCAGTATTTAAGCTATGTAGACGAAATCAGGGTAAAAAACCTCGAACTTGCTGCTGAATACCTGCTGATGGCGGCCATGCTGATCGAGATCAAATCGCGCATGTTGCTGCCGCCTAAAAAGACAGCCGAAGGCGTAGAGCCCGAAGACCCGCGTGCCGAGCTGGTGCGCCGCCTGCTGGAATACGAGCAAATGAAGCTGGCCGCCGCGCGCCTAGACGCCATCCCCCAGTTTGGCCGCGATTATCTGCGCGCGCAGGTTACCATCGAGCAGTCATTGCAAACCCGCTTTCCCGATGTGCATGTGGTGGACCTGCAAGACGCGTGGCACGACATCATGCGCCGCGCTAAGCTGATCCAGCACCACAAAATCACCCGTGAAGAGCTGAGCGTGCGCGAGCACATGAGCCACGTTTTAAAGAAGCTGCAGGGCCGCAAGTTTGTTGAGTTTGAAGAACTGTTTGACCCGAGCAAAGGTACCCCAGTATTAGTGGTCACCTTTATCGCGTTGCTAGAGCTGGCTAAAGAAACTTTGATCGACATTACCCAGGCTGAGGTGTATGCGCCTATTTATGTGCGGTTGGCTTTTACTCAGGCT
>JANOSN010000489.1:0-1688 GCA_031415895.1 Polaromonas sp.
ATTGGCCTTCTCGCGTGCCTGCGCCAGCACCTGCGCAGGCAGTAGCCGAATGACCAACAGCAGGCCAAGCGGCACAATCAGCAAGTCGTCCAAGTAGCCCAGCACGGGTATGAAGTCAGGTATCAGGTCAATAGGGCTTAAGGCATAGGCTGCTACGGCCAGTGCCAGCCACCTGGCAAGCATGGGTGTTCTAGCATCGCGCGCCGCAAAATACACCGCCACAACATCCCGCTTTAAAAAGCGCGCCCAGTCTTTGGCCTTGGCTAGGTGAGACGTGAAGACGGTTTTCATTAATTGATCGGCAGCGAACTGACCCTTCAACCCATTGAGTGAAGGCCAATCTTATTACCCTCGGTGTCAATGAAGTGCGCGAAGTTGCCAAAGTCGTTACCAATCACAGTTTTGGGCACGGCTATCGAGCCGCCTGCGCGCTCCACGCGGGCTAGCATGGGTGCCAAGTCGTCGCCGCCGTTCAGATAGACAATCGTGCCTAGCTTGGACGGTGCGCTGTCGTCACTATGTACTATCGCACCGCCAACGGCATTGGGTTCAGAGGATAAAAAACCCATGGTGACCGGGCCCATGACCATCGGCTCGATGGTTTTGCCAAGCAAGGCTTCATAAAAAGCTTGCGCGCGGACAAAATTAGTGACCGGAATTTCAAACCAGCTCAAGGCATGAGAAATCGTCGACATTTGAATCTCCTTATGAAAATAGGTGCGGTTCAATTATGGAGATATCCACAATGCTGTCAAATACCTTGGTTCAAACTGTATGGTCGAAAGCTAGCGGCAGCCATAGCTAAATCTAAGCTAGCTAAGCTTTTGTCAGAAGTGCTGGCTGTGTAGCTGCGATCTGTAATGCCCCCAGCTAGCTGACCACTTTGTTAACCGCGCACGGCCGCTTCAATCTTGGCGATGTCGATCTTTTTCATCTGCATCATCGCGTCGAAAGCGCGTTTGGCGACAGCCGCATCGGGGCTGGTGACCGCTCTAGACAAGGCCGTCGGCGTGATTTGCCATGACAGGCCCCATTTGTCTTGGCACCAGCCGCAATCGCTCTCGTGGCCGCCGTTGCCAACAATCGCATTCCAGTAGCAGTCCGTCTCTATTTGGTCAGCGGTGGTCACCTGAAAAGAGAAGGCCCAGCTGTGCTTGACCGCAGGCCCGCCATTAAGCCCCAGGCATGCCACACCCATCACGGTAAATTCGACCGTCAACACGTCGCCTTTCTTCCCCGCCGGATAGTCCCCCGGCGCGCGGTGCACCGCGCCGACGAATGAGTCGGGGAAGGTCTGCGCATAAAACCGCGCTGCGTCCTCGGCATCGCCGTTGTACCAGAGGCAAATCGTGTTTTTCGTTGGATTCATCATGTCAGTTCTTCATTAAGGTGTGTTGTTTGGGGCGACGTGCTGTGCTATTTAACGTTGAATTGAATAGCACGAAGGTCGAGTTCGTTGTCTACCAGATAGTCCAGCACGTATTCAAAACTACTGGGCTGAATTTGTGCATCGAGCACCACGGGGATGAACTTGGGGGAGCGGTCAACCAGAATGTAATGGGCCATGTAGTGTCCTCAAAATCAGCTTCAAGTTGGACACTTTGCAAGGCTCTGAGTTCAATGCGTGGGGACTAAAAATACAGCCTCAACGTTTGACATGAGGGATGCCTAAAAGGCGCAGCCTTTTA
>JANOSN010000490.1:0-2640 GCA_031415895.1 Polaromonas sp.
TTGCGAAATTCGTAGCGAAACTCGGCATCGCGCGGCACCACGTTGTCGGCAATGCCGCCTTCAAAGCGCCCCACACTGGCGGTGCTAAACGGCACATCAAAGCCCTCATAACGAGTTTCGCCCGCTTTCATATCGTCGGCCATACCGCGAATGTGCGCTACCAATTTTGCCGCCTCTTCAATCGCATTGACGGATGTGGGCGTGAGCGACGAATGCGCCTCTTTACCGCGTACGCAGCAGCGGTAGCGGTACACGCCCTTGTGTGCAATGGCGGGCACCATGTTGGTAGGCTCACCCACAATGCAGGCCAGCGGCGCAATGCCTGCGTCCTTCATGTCGGCTATCAATTCTTTCACCCCAAAGCAGCCTACCTCTTCGTCATAGCTTAAAGCCAAGTGAAAAGCAAACGGTGCACTGCTGTGGGCAAACTGCTCGGCATGCGCCAGCGCTGTAGCAATAAACCCCTTCATGTCGCAGCTGCCGCGCCCATACAACTTACCGTCTTTGATGACCGCACCCAGCGGGTCTACCGTCCAGTCCTGCCCGTCCCACGGCACGGTGTCGGTGTGGCCACTCAAAATAATGCCAGCAGCTTTGTTGTCTCCCAAGGTGGCAAACAGGTTGGCTTTGGTTTTGTCGGTGTTATAGGTTAAGCGGCTTTTAACGCCAATTTTTAGCAACACATCGCGCACTAGGTGGATTAGCTCTAGATTGGAGTTACGGCTGACGGTGTTGATACGCACCAGGTCTTGTACCAAGGGCAGTGCTTTGGGGGACACAAAATTAGTCATAAATTGCATTTTCGCGTAAATCCCCTAGGGACAGCGGGCTAGGGTAAAGGCTAGACTATAGATATTAGGAGATTTGTATGAAAGTTATCGATTCCATCGTCACCCAAGCAGCCAGCATTGCCGCTATTCGCCGCGACATCCACGCCCACCCTGAGCTGTGTTTTAAAGAGGTGCGCACTGCCGACGTAGTGGCCAACAAGCTGACTGAATGGGGTATTCCTATCCATCGCGGCATGGGTGTGACGGGCGTGGTGGGCATTATCAAAGCGGGCACGTCCAACAAAGCCATTGGCCTGCGTGCCGACATGGACGCGCTGCCGATGCAAGAGTTCAACACCTTTGCGCACGCCAGCAAGCACGCTAACAAGATGCACGCCTGTGGGCACGACGGCCACACCGCCATGCTGCTGGCAGCGGCGCAGCACTTTGCCAAAAACCGCAATTTTGACGGCACGGTGTATTTGATTTTCCAGCCCGCAGAAGTGGGGGGAGGTGGTGCACGCGTGATGATCGAGGACGGCTTGTTTGAGCAGTTTCCTATGGACGCAGTGTTTGGCATGCACAACTGGCCGGGCACCGACATTGGTAAATTTGCCGTCAGCCCAGGGCCGGTGATGGCATCAACCAGCGAATTTAAAATCACCGTCCACGGCAAAGGTGGCCACGCCGCGCTGCCGCACACCAGCGTAGACCCTATCCCCGTGGCATCGGCTTTGGTGCAAGGGTTTCAAACCATCATCAGCCGCAATAAAAAACCTGTGGATGCTGGTGTGATCAGCGTCACGATGATCCATGCAGGCGAGGCCACCAACGTCATCCCCGACAGCTGCGAGCTGCAAGGCACAGTGCGCACCTTTACGATGGAGGTGATGGACTTAGTTGAAAAGCGTATGAAAGAGATGGCGGCCAGCCTGTCTGAGAGCTACGGCGCGACGTGTGATTTTGAGTTTGCGCGCAACTACCCACCCACCATCAACAGCACCAAAGAAGCCGAGTTTGCCCGCCAGGTGATGACCGACATTGTGGGCGAGAAAAACGTCATCGCCCAAGAGCCCACCATGGGCGGTGAAGACTTTGCCTACATGCTGCAAGCTAAGCCGGGGTGCTATGTGTTCATTGCCAACGGCGATGGATCGCACCGCGAGATGGGCCACGGCGCTGGCCCCTGCATGTTGCACAACCCCAGCTACGACTTTAATGATGATCTGATTCCGCTGGGCGCGACCTACTGGGTGCGCTTGGCCGAGGCGTGGCTGGCCAAAGCATGATCAACATCCCTGCAGCCTTCAGCAGCAGCTATGCGCAAGCGCGCGTAAAGTTTTTAGAAGCTGCCGCCACGCAGTCTTTAAGCGTGCAGTCATTTAACCACCCATTGCCCGGCCGCGATGGTGAAACCCTGGCCATGGATGTGGCGCTGGACGGCGCGCTCGATGCAAAAGAAATTTTAATAGTTAGCAGTGCATGCCACGGGGTAGAAGGCTACTGCGGCACCGGCGTGCAAGTGTTTGCCCTGCACGACGATGAATGGCGCGCCAAAGCCAAAGCCGCTGGCGTAGCCGTGTTGTACATTCACGCGCTCAATCCGCACGGCTTTTCTTGGCAGCGTCGTGTGACGCATGAGAATGTAGATTTAAACCGCAATTTTCAAGATTTCAGCCTGCCACTGCCAGTCAATGCAGAGTACGCTGCCTTGCACCCATTGCTGCTGCCCGCGCAGTGGCCGCCTGCTGCTGACAACATTGCAGCCTTGGGGCAATTTATTACCACACAAGGCGAAAAGGCTTTGCAAGCCGCCGTCACGCGCGGCCAACACCAGCATGCTGATGGTTTATTTTTTGGCGGTATAGCC
>JANOSN010000491.1:0-5916 GCA_031415895.1 Polaromonas sp.
GCGCAGCGTAGGGGATAAGAAATTTAGGTGTTTGAGCGCAGCGAGTTCCTAAATTTCCCCCGTAGCGAGCACTGCAGATGCTTGCCCGCAGGGCCCGTGGTTCGGGTGGCGATAGCCCTACGGCGCAGCAGGTCGCGTCCCAGTACAAGGAAACAAAGTTAGAAGTAAAGCAAAGGCGGTAAAAGCACCAAAACAAAACGAATTACCAACGAAATAGGCCCATAGTCCGAGCATTTAATGCTCAGACAGCTACGAAATTAATAGCGCTAAGTGCGGCAACTAAACCTTCAAAAAATCACCAATCAGCTGTTGCACCAGCGCCGGTTGTTCATGCACGATCCAATGCGTGGCGTCGGGTATGCGGTGAATTTGCAGCTGCGGTATGTAGTCTTCCAGCCCATCAATCAGCGTAGGTGGCAGGGCAATGTCGTTCATACCCCAAATCACTTGCGTCGGCACGTTCACCGTCAGCATCTCGCGCGGCAGCGTGATGGCCGCTGCACCGGGGTCGCTGGCTGTATGGGGGCGAATGGGGGAGGCTCGGTAATAGTTGCAGCCGCCTGTCATGCCGTGGTCCCACACGCTGCGGTATTGCGCTTTGACCGCATCAGTTAGCCAAGCTTGCTGCCCCGTATTGGCAAACATATTGGTAAAAAACTCCCACAGCCTGCGGTAGTCGTCCTGCGCTAGCAGCTTCTCAGCATCGGGGCGAATTAAAAAGTTCATGTACGCGCTGGCCGCCTGCTGGGCAGGCGAATCACGCAGCTCGCGTAAAAACGTGCCGGGATGCGGCGAGTTAATGATGCACAGCTTATGCATCAGCTGCGGTGCTTGGTTGGCCAGGTTCCAAGCCACTGCCCCGCCCCAGTCGTGCGCCACCAGCGCGGCCAGCGGCGTGTGGGGTGACTCGGCAGCGATGAGCGCAGTAATGTCTTGCACCAAATGCTTGGCACGGTACTGGGCTACATCGCTGGGCGCAGATGATTTTTCAAAACCCCGCAGGTTAGGTGCCACACAGCGGTAACCCTGCGCTGCAAAATACTCCAGCAGCGCGTCCCACACAAAAGCCCCCTCCGGGAAGCCATGCAAAAACACCATCGTTGGCTGGCCCTTTTGCCCGCTGCTGCGGCAGCTTAGGGTGATGCCGTGGGGTAGCGTCAATATAGATTTTTCTATCATGGGGCAGGGCTGGTGAGTGGATGGTTACAACGTATATGCTATAAAGTTAATAGCTAACTACGTAGTAAATACTTGGACTACGAGAGTATTTGATGGGTAAAATCTTAAAATACACCGTGACTCAGAGCGTACGCGCCCAGCAGTTGGTGCAAGACATTATTTACCCAACTTCGTCAATATCCGCAGCATCTTGCCCATCTGCGGCAGCAGCATCAAGGTCAGCATCGGTTGCCCCACTGCCTTCAACCGCAACCGGATCAACCGACCTCACCAACGGCTCAGCCGCCCACGCACGCAGGTGCAGGGCCATGTCGTCTACGCCGATGCGTTTGAGGGCCGAGAACATCTTCACATCACCGCCACCGGCTTGCAGCTTGGTGATCGACAAGGCTTTGGCGGCCTCGGTTTTGTTCAGCTTGTCGGCCTTGGTCAGCAAGATAACGAATTTCAGGCCTTTTTCTACCCGTGGGCGAATCACGTCTAGCAAAATATCGTCTAGCTCGGTCAGGCCCAGGCGCGGGTCGCACAGCAGCACTACGGCGGCCAGGTTTTCGCGGCTTTTCAGGTAGTTGGCCATCACGCGCTGCCAGCGCAGCTTGCTGTCTTTGGCTACTGCAGCGTAGCCGTAGCCGGGTAGGTCGGCCAGTATCGCGTCGGTAGTGCCCTGGCGGCCAATCGAGAACAGGTTAATGTGCTGCGTGCGGCCAGGCGTTTTAGACGCGTAGGCCAGCTGCTTTTGCTGAGCCAGGGTGTTGATGCAGGTGGACTTGCCAGCGTTAGACCGGCCTACAAAGGCAATCTCAGGAATATCTAGCGCAGGCAGGTGGTGCAGCTGAGCGGCGGTGGTTAAAAAGCGCGCGGTGTGCAGCCAGGCCATGGCTTCTTTGGCCTCTAGGGTGGCTTCTGCGGGCTTGGCGTAGGACGGCGTGGCGTGGTTTAGCACCGTGGTTTTGCCCTGCTGGGTCAGCGACACCGTAGAGCGGGCTTTGCTGCGCGGGCCCGGGTTGGTAGATTTTTTGGACGGTGAGGTGGACATATTGGGTGCGCAGGGGCGCAAATTAGAGCAGGCGAGATACCCAGCCATTAGACGCGTAAATACACACGATTGGAGGGCCAAAAATCACACAGGAAGGGATTTCCCGCATGAAGCATTGTAAAATCATTAGGTTTTGCATACCAGACATTGTTACAAGCCATGAAATTCATTGCCAGTTTATTGCTAGCCGCCTGTGTGGCTACCCCCGTTTTTGCCGCTACGGCCGCCGCACCTGCTGCTGGCGCATCTGCTGCCGTGGCTGTCAAAGTCGCTAAACCCGACTTGGCCAAAGGCGCTGAAAAATACACCGCCGTGTGCGCATCGTGCCACGGGGCTGATGGTAATTCTGGCTCGCCTGAAAACCCCAAGCTCGCTGGCCAGCACCCTGAGTATTTGGTCAAACAATTGCAAGAGTTCAAAGCCGGTAAGCGCAAAAACGCCATCATGCAAGGCTTTGCCTCCACCTTAAATGATGAAGACATGCGCAACATTGCATACTGGTCTACCGCGCAAAAGCAAAAACCGGGCTTTGCCAAAGACAAAGAGCTGGTCACTTTGGGAGAAAAAATTTACAAAGGCGGCATTGCTGATCGCCAAATTGCAGCTTGTGCAGGCTGCCACAGCCCGTCGGGCGCTGGCATACCGTCGCAATACCCGCGCTTGGCAGGTCAACACGCTGACTATGTAGCCTCGTCACTGCGTGGCTACCGCGATGGCGGCCGCACCAATAACCTGCAAATGACCCAAGTGGCAGCCAAGCTGAACGACCGCGAGATCAAAGCTGTGGCTGACTACGTGGCTGGCTTGCGTTAAGCGGAACTAAATGGGGCGTTGCGCACACTAAATTTGGTACGAATTGCCTCCTAAATCGTAAGGTTTATCTTTTTAAACCGTAAGGTTTTCCTCCTTAAACCGCAATGTTTACCTATTTCTAAGGCGGGCTTTCCTAGTGAGGCTCGCCTTTTTTATTGCAAGTTTGAGACAATCACTCTATGTCAGTTTCAACCCACGGCCTTCGGCTTAAAACTCCCTCGCTAGCGTTGCGCGCAGCGGTAGAGCTGTTGTCGTCTATGCGGTTTTCTATTTCGTTGCTCAGCGTGATTTGTATTGCGTCGGTGATTGGCACGGTGCTCAAGCAGGGCGAGTCGCTGAACAACTATGTTAATAAATTTGGCCCATTTTGGGCCGATGTGTTCTTAGCAGTCAGCCTGCCCACGGTGTACAGCGCTTGGTGGTTTTTGCTGATTTTGGCATTTTTAGTGTTGTCTACCAGCCTGTGCATCGGGCGCAATACCCCTAAAATTTTGGCCGACCTCAAAGTTTATAAAGAAGGCATACGCGAGCAAAGCTTGAAGGCCTTTGGGCACCGCGCAGAAGCCACCTTGCAAGAGACCGCCGAAGTGGCTGCACATCGCGTGGGCAACACGCTGGCAGCCTCAGGCTGGCGCGTGAAGCTGCAAACCCGCGATGCTGACCCAGCTACTGGGCCAGCCACCGCCCGCCAAGGCGGCTACATGATTGCTGCCAAAGCAGGTGCTGTTAACAAGCTGGGCTACATTGCCGCGCACAGCGCCATTGTGTTGGTGTGTGTGGGCGGCTTGCTAGACGGTGACTTGTTCATTCGCATGCAGCAGTGGTTTAACGGCAAGTCTATCTACACTGGCGGCGGCATGATTGCCGACATCGCACCTGCGCACCGCTTGGGTCAGTCTAACTTGGCGTTTCGCGGTAACTTACTGGTGGCCGAAGGTGCGCAGTCGTCCACTGCCATCTTGAACCAAAGCGGCGGTGTACTGATTCAAGATTTGCCCTTTTCGATCCAGCTGAAAAAGTTTATCGTCGAGTATTACTCCACGGGCATGCCTAAGTTGTTTGCCAGCGATATTGTCATCATCGACAAAGAAACGGGTGAAAAAATCCCTGCCCGCGTTGAAGTCAACCACCCTGCCAGCTACAAAGGCATTGAGATTTACCAAAGCAGCTTTGACGATGGTGGCTCCAGCGTGAAGCTGCGCGCTGTGCCCATGGGTGCGGGGGCTAAGCCGTTTGATATTGAAGGCGTGATCGGTGGGCAGACTAACTTGGCCAAGGGCGACAGCCCCGACAAGATGACGCTGGAATATACCGCGCTGCGCGTGATCAACGTAGAAAATTTTGGCCAGCGTGGCCAAAGCACATCAGGTGTTGACGTGCGCAAAGTAGATTTGCGTGAGTCGTTTGAAAACACTTTAACTGCTGCCAACAAAGTCAAATCCACCAAAGAGCTGCGCAACATCGGCCCCAGCATTACCTACAAGCTGCGTGATGCCGCAGGCCAAGCCACCGAGTTTCATAACTACATGCTGCCTGCGGTGCTAGAAAAAGACGAAAAAGGCAACGGCCCAAGCGTGTTTTTACTGGGCGTGCGCAGCAACCCCAGCGACGCGTTTAACTATCTGCGCGTACCCGCTGATGACCAAGGTGCTATCGACGGCTTTGCCCGCCTGCGCCAAGCCTTACTCGATGCCGATCTGCGCGCCAAAGCGGTGCAGCGCTATGTGGCCAAGGCTGTAGAGCCTGGCAAAAAAGAGCTGGCCGATCAGCTGACTATTTCAGCCAGCCGTGCGTTAGCATTGTTTGCTGGTGCCGAAAAAATCAACAACGAAAGCGTCTCTGGCTTGCAAGCGGTCTCCAGATTTATGGAGGCCAGCGTGCCCGAGGCTGAGCGTGAGCGCGCAGGCGAAGTGCTGGTGCGCATATTGAACGGCACGATTTTTGAGCTGCTGCAGGTCAGCCGTGAGCAGGCAGGCCTCAAACCGCTTGAGCCTAACGACAGCACGCAAGCCTTCATGTCGCAAGCAGTGATTGCGCTGTCAGACGCCTTCTTCTACCCCGCGCCCATGGCCTTCGCATTGAAAGACTTTACCCAAGTGCAGGCCAGCGTGTTCCAGGTGGCGCGTGCACCGGGCAAATGGATAGTCTATGCAGGTTGCCTATTTCTCATCATTGGTATTTTTGCGATGTTGTATGTGCGTGAGCGCAGGCTATGGGTGTGGGTCACGGCCAGCGCAGACGGCACAGCCCGCGCGCAAATGGCCCTGTCGACCAACCGCAAAACCATGGACGGTGACAAAGAATTTGAAATGCTTAAAACCAAACTGCTGGGTTTAAAACCTCACGCTGCGCAAAGCCCAGCAACCATCACCACAGGTGTAATCTGATGAATACTGCCACCACCACCTTAAACGGTAAAACCAGCGCTACTACCATGATGCTGAGCGAGGGCTACTTTGCCAAGCGCAGCGCATTTGACTGGGCGTTTGCCTTGATCGTGATGCTGGGCGTAGGCTACGCGCTGTCGCGCTACAGCGGCTCGATGGATTTTTACGACAAATCTATTTTGATCGGCTTATCGCCAGCGGTGATTTGGCTGGGCTGGTTTTGGCGACCGCTGCGCAATTTAATGCTGGTGGTTGCAGCGTTTTCATTATTGTCTGTCAGCGCCTACCAAGGCGACCTGGCACGCGCAGAAAAAGTGTTTTGGCTTAAATACTTTATCTCTAGCCAGTCGGCTATTTTGTGGATGAGCGTGCTGTTTTTTATGAGCACCATTTTTTATTGGCTAGGCATGGTGTCCAAAGCGCAAAGGTGCCGTAGCCAATAAAGTTGGCCGGTACATGCAGCTTCATCCACCAGCTTTTCAGGGCGGGCACCAAAGGTTG
>JANOSN010000492.1:0-3043 GCA_031415895.1 Polaromonas sp.
CCGCCACTACATCGTCGTTGCATCGCTCAAGGCGCTGGCCGAAGACGGCAAGCTGCCCCTGGCCAAAGTGACCGAGGCGATCAAAAAGTACGGCATCAAGGTCGACAAGATCAACCCGCTGTACGCATAACCCCTCGGAGACAAAAACATGGCATTAGTAGAAGTACAAGTCCCCGACATTGGCGACTTTGATGAGGTCACCGTTATTGAGCTGATGGTGAAAGTGGGCGACACGGTGAAAGCTGAGCAATCGCTGATCACTGTCGAGTCTGACAAAGCGTCAATGGAGATTCCGTCAAGTACGGCAGGCGTGGTGAAAGAGCTACGCATCAAAATAGGCGACAAAGTTAAGCAAGGCTCAGTGGTGTTGATGCTGGAGGCTACTAACACCTCCGTTCGGGCTGAGCCGCCTGTCCTGAGCTCAGTCGAAGGGGTCGAAGCTATCGCAACCCCTGCGCAGGCCCCGGCTGCTTCAAGCACCTCTAAGGCACCTGTTGCACCATCAAATCAGCCTATAGTCCAATTATCTACTGCTCAAGCAGCTATTAATTCGATAGTAAGCAAGGTGGAAGTTAAAGTCCCAGATATTGGCGACTTTAAAGACGTAGCCGTGATAGAGCTGATGGTCAAAGTAGGCGACACCGTCAAGGTAGAGCAAAGCTTGATGACGGTGGAGAGCGACAAAGCGTCGATGGAGATTCCGTCAAGCCACGCAGGTGTGGTGAGTGAAATTAAGGTCAAACTCGGCGACACCGTCAACATTGGTGATGTGATTGTGATTATGGAAGGCGAGGGCGCTGTTGCCGCACCGGTAGTATCTGCCTCTGCGACTGCCCCTGCGACTGCTGCAGTTGCACAGACAAACTCCGTTCGCACTGAGCCTGTCGAAGTGCTAGCGAGTGCGCAGGTAAGCTCAGCCCAAACGGATATTGCTGCCCACAACCCCACCATCGCCCCCACAGGCGCGCTGCCACACGCATCCCCATCGGTGCGCAAGTTTGCACGCGAGCTGGGCGTGCCGCTGGCCGAGGTCAAAGGCTCGGGCCACAAAGGCTGCATCACCGAAGACGACATCAAAGGCTTTACCAAATCCGTCATGGGCGGCGCGGTGCAAACCTTGGCTGCAGCAGCATCCACCAAAGCCAGCGGTGGCAACGATGGCGCGGGCTTAGGGCTGATCCCTTGGCCCAAAGTTGACTTTGCCAAGTTTGGCGCAGTCGAGCGCAAAGACATGTCGCGCATCAAAAAGATCAGCGGCGCTAACCTGCACCGTAACTGGGTAATGATCCCCCACGTTACTAACCATGACGATGCTGACATCACCGAGCTAGAAGCTTTCCGCGTGCAGATGAACAAAGAAAACGAGAAGAGCGGCTTGAAAATCACCATGCTCGCCTTCCTTATCAAAGCATCGGTAGCAGCGCTAAAGAAGTTTCCAGATTTCAATAGCTCGCTAGATGGTGACCAGTTGGTCTACAAACAGTATTTCAACATCGGCTTTGCAGCCGACACCCCAAACGGCTTGGTGGTACCCGTGATTAAAGATGCTGATAAAAAAGGCGTGCTGCAAATCAGCAAAGAGATGGGCGAGCTGGCAGGCAAAGCGCGCGAAGGCAAGCTAGGCCCCGCCGACATGCAAGGCGCATGCTTCACCATATCGTCACTAGGCGGCATAGGTGGCCGCTATTTCACGCCCATCATCAACGCACCCGAGGTGGCCATTCTCGGCGTGTGCAAAAGCAATATGGAGCCTGTGTGGGACGGCGACAAGTTTGTGCCACGCCTTATGCTGCCATTAAGCTTAAGCTGGGATCACCGCGTGATTGACGGCGCATCAGCCGCACGCTTTAACGCCTACCTAGGCCAAATCCTTGGCGACTTCCGCCGTGTGATGCTGTGAGGATTTTTGCATGACCACTGTCGTTGTTGTTAAAAAAGCAGGCTCTGTTGCTGTAGGCACCGATTCATTAGTCACCTTTGGCGATACGCGCTTGCCGCACCGTTTTGAGGCCAATGAAAAAGTGTTCAAGGTAGATGCAGTAGGCGGCCAGAGCTTTGTGGCCACTGCAGGCACAGTGGCGCACTTTCCTGCATTGCGCAAGGCGCTGGCCGCGTTGCCCAAGGGTGAGCTCAAGCTGCACAGCAAAGACGAGGTGTACGACACCTTTCTCAAGCTGCATCCGATATTAAAAGACACCTTCTTTTTGCAAACCAAAGAAGAAGACGCTGACCCGTACGAGTCTATGCAGTTCAGCGTTCTGGTGGCCAACAGCGCAGGCATATTTGGCTTGTACAGCTATCGCGAAGTGTTTGAGTTTAAAGAGTTCTGGGGCATAGGCTCGGGCCGTGGATTTGCACTGGGCGCGATGAACGCCACTTTTGCCAAAGCCAAAACCGCACGTGAAGTAGCCATGGCCGGTGTGGCCGCAGGCTGCGAGTTTGACAAAAACTCAGCAGGACCGATCAACGTGTTCACCATGAAACTCAAGAAGTGAATGTGATCGAATTAAATGGGGTCAGATCACTATTTCGCATTACTAAAGAATGCGCCCCATTCCACCAAGAGCGAAATTGTGCTCTGACCCCATTTAAATTTTCGCAGCGCAAAGCGCTGCTAGGAGCGAACGAATGTCAGCCATAGAAATAAAAGTCCCCGACATTGGCGACTTCGACGAAGTCACCGTGATTGAGCTGATGGTCAAACCCGGCGACACCATCAAAGCCGACCAATCGTTAATTACCGTAGAAAGCGACAAAGCCTCGATGGAAATTCCGTCGTCTGCAGCTGGTGTGGTGAAAGAGTTGCGCATCAAAATTGGCGACAAGGTCAAGCAAGGCTCGGTAGTGCTGATGCTAGAGGCGGGCGCTTCGGCGGCTGCCGCCGTGAATGCGGCCCCTACACAGGCTCCAGCTGCTGCCAGCACCTCTAAAGCACCAGTTTCCCTATCAAATCAGCCAGTAGTCCAAGTATCTACTGCTCAAGCAGCTATAACTTCTATAGCATCTAGCTATGCAGGCAATGTAGACCTAGACTGCGATTTGT